>DATJFP010000038.1 GCA_035495615.1 Verrucomicrobiia bacterium
CCGGACGCCTTCACGCTGAAGGTCGAGATTCCGGAAATCTGGTTGAGCGAATTGATGGCCACGCTCAGCGCGGGATTGCCGTTCGCATCCAGGAACGTGCGGCCCGTCAGGCCCGTGGCCACGCTCGTCTCGTAAAGCGAGGACGACTGCGCTTCGGCCAGCGTGTCGAACGCCGCGCTCGACCACGCCGCGCGCGTCATGCCCGAGTCGGTCGTGGTCTGGTCCACGAGGCGGTGGCTGTTCACGTATTCGATGTCGCCCGACGGCTTGGTGCTGAACGTGGACACGCCCGAAACCTGGTTGTTCGCGTTGATCGCGAGGCTGACCGCCGGATTGCCGTTCGCATCCAGGAACGTGCGGCCCGTCAGGCCCGTGTTCACGTCCGTTTCATAAAGCCCGGCCGCCTGCGCTTCGGCCAGCGTATCGAAGGAAGACGGGCTCCAGTTCATGCGCGTCATGCCCGCATCGGTCGTCGACTGATCGATCATGCGGTGGCTGTTCACGAAGGCAATGTCGCCGGACGGCTTCACGCTGAACGTCGAAACGCCCGAGATCTGATTGTTGGTGTTGATCGCGAGGCTGACGGCCGGATTGCCGCTCGCGTCCAGGAACGTGCGGCCGGTCAGGCCGGTCGCAAGGTCGGTTTCGTAAAGGCCCGGGGCCTGCGCTTCGGCCAGCGTATCAAAGGAAGACGGGTTCCAGTTCAGGCGCGTCATGCCCGCGTCCGTCGTGCTCTGGTCGATCAAACGGTGACTGTTCACGAATTCGATGTCGCCCGACGGTTTCACGCTGAACGTCGAAACGCCTGAGATCTGGTTCGCGGAGTTGATGGCGATGCTGACCGAAGGATTGCCGTTCGCATCCAGGAACGTGCGGCCCGTCAGGCCCGTCGCCAGGCTCGTCTCGAACACGCCGGCGCCCTGCGCTTCGGCCAGCGTATCAAACGCGGCGCTCGACCAGGAGACGCGCGTCATGCCGGAATCGGTCGTGGTCTGGTCGATCAGGCGGTGGCTGTTCACGAAAGCAATGTCGCCGTTCGGACGGACGCTGAAGCTTGACGCCCCGGAAATTTCGTTGTTCGCGTTGATCGCAAAGCTGAGCGAGGGATTGCCGTTCGCGTCGAGGAACGTGCGGCCGGTCAGGCCCGTGTCCACGTCCGTTTCGTAAAGGCCCGCGGCCTGCGCTTCGGCGAGCGTATCATACGAAGACGGGTTCCATGCCTTGCGCGTCATGCCCGTGTCCGTCGTGTTCTGGTCGATCAAACGGTGGCTGTTTACAAATTCGATGTCTCCGGAAGCCTTCACCTGAAACGTCGATACACCCGAGATCTCATTATTGGAATTTATAGCAACGCTGACCGCAGGATTACCGTTTGCGTCCAAAAACGTACGCCCCGTGAGGCCCGTGGTCAGGCTCGTCTCATAGAGCCCGCCGGCCTGCGCTTCACCCAGCGTGTCGTAGGCGCTGCTGGACCACGCCGCGCGCGTCATGCCGCTGTCGGTTGTCGATTGATCAATCAGGCGGTGGCTGTTCACGAATTCAATGTCGCCCGTCGGCTTGACGCTGAAGGTCGACACGCCGCTGATCTGATTGTTTGAATTGATCGCGATGCTCACCGAAGGATTGCCGTTCGCATCCAGGAACGTGCGTCCCGTGAGCCCTGTGTCTTTGTTGGTATCATAAAGCCCCGGCGCCTGCGCTTCGGCCAGCGTATCAAAGGAAGACGGATTCCAGCTCATGCGCGTCATGCCCGAATCGGTCGTCGACTGGTCGATCAGGCGGTGGCTGTTCACGTAATCGATGTCGCCCGACGGCTTCACGCTGAACGTGGAAACGCCCGAGATTTCGTTGTTCGAATTGATCGCAATGCTGACCGCCGGATTGCCGTTCGCATCCAGGAACGTGCGCCCCGTCAGGCCCGTGGCGAGGTCGGTTTCGTAGAGGCCCGGCGCCTGTGCTTCGGCCAGCGTATCAAAGGAAGACGGGTTCCAGCTCACGCGCGTCATGCCTGAGTCCGTCGTGCTCTGGTCGATCAGGCGGTGGCTGTTCACGTACTCGATGTCGCCGTTCTGTTTCACGCTGAACGTCGAAACGCCGGAGATCTGGTTGTTCGCGTTGATCGCGAGACTGACCGACGGATTGCCGTTCGCGTCGAGGAACGTACGGCCCGTCAGGCCGGTCGCCAGGCTTGTTTCATAAAGCCCCGCGCCCTGCGCTTCGGCCAGCGTGTCGAACGCCGCGCTCGACCAGCCGGCGCGCGTCATACCGGAATCGGTGGTGCTCTGATCGATCATGCGATGGCTGTTCACGTATTCGATCTCGCCGTTTTCTTTCACGCTGAACGTGGAAACACCGGAGATCTGGTTATTGGAATTGATGGCCAGGCTGAGGGCCGGGTTGCCGTTCGCATCCAGGAACGTGCGGCCCGTGAGCCCCGTGTCTTTATCGGTTTCGTAAAGGCCCGGCGCCTGAGCTTCGGCCAGCGTGTCAAAGGCCGCGTCGGTCCACGAGCGGCGCGTCATGCCGGAATCGGTCGAGCTCTGATCGATGAGGCGGTGGCTGTTCACAAAGGCAATGTCCCCGCTCGGACGGACATCGAAGGTGGAAGCGCCCGTGATTTCGTTCTGAGCATTGATCGCAATGCTGACCGAAGGATTGCCGTTCGCGTCCAGGAACGTGCGGCCCGTCAGGCCCGTGGAAAGATCGGTCTCATAAAGTCCCGCGGCCTGAGCTTCGGTGAGCGTGTCAAAACCCGTGTCGCTCCAGCTGCGGCGCGTCATGCCTGCGTCGGTCGTGCTCTGATCGATCAGGCGGTGGCTGTTCACGTAATCAATGTCGCCCGTCGGCTTCACTTTGAAAGTCGAAACGCCCGCGATCTGGTTTTGCGCGTTGATGGACATGCTCACCGCCGGATTGCCGTTCGCGTCCAGGAACGTGCGCCCCGTGAGGCCCGTCGTCAGGCTCGTTTCATAAAGGCCCGGCGCCTGGATTTCCGCGAGCGTGTCGTAAGCCGTGTCGCTCCAGTTGGCGCGCGTCATGCCTGAATCGGTCGTGGACTGGTCGATGAGGCGGTGGCTGTTCACGAAATTGATGTCGCCGCTGTCTTTGACGTTGAACGTCGAGATGCCCGCGATCTGGTTGTTCGTGTTGATGGCCACGCTGACCGACGGATTGCCGTTCGCGTCCAGGAACGTGCGGCCCGTGAGGCCCGTGGCAAGGCTCGTTTCATAAAGGCCGGGCGCCTGCGCTTCGGCGAGCGTATCAAAGGAAGACGGGTTCCAGCCCATACGCGTCATGCCGGAATCGGTCGTCGACTGGTCGATCAGGCGGTGGCTGTTGACGAAGTTGATGTCGCCGCGCGGATTCACGTTGAAGGTGGAAACACCGGAGATCATGTTCTGCGCATTGATGGCCATGCTGACCGACGGGCTGCCGTTCGCATCCATGAAGGTGCGGCCCGTAAGGCCCGTCGCGAGGCTGGTTTCGTAGAGGCCCGAAGCCGTGATCTTGGCCAGCGAATCGAAAGCCGCGCTGCTCCAGGTCCCGCGCGTCATGCTGGAATCGGTCGTGCTCTGGTCGATCAGGCGATGGCTGTTGACGTACTGGATGTCGCCGCGTTTGGAAGTGCTGAAGGTCGAGATCCCGCTGACCTCGTTGTTCGCATTGATGGACACGCTCACCGACGGGTTGCCGTCCGTGTCCATGTAGGTCCGGCTGTTCAGGCCCGTATCCAGGTTCGCCATATAATCGGAAGCGGTGAAGTCCGAGATCTCGTCTTTGTTGGCCGCGGCGCGCGCATTCCAGTCGATGCGCTGCAGGCCCGGCGTGCCCGTGTTCTGGTCGACAAGACGGTGCGCGTTCACGTACTTCAGAGTACCGTCCAGATTTTTCTCGAAGGTCGAAAATCCGCTGATTTCCTTGGCCGCGTTGATCGAGAGCGCGAGCACCGGGCTCTGGTCTTTGTCGAGGAAGGTGCGACCCGTGATGTCGTCGTCGATCGTGCCCGCCAGGATGGCCTGGATGGCTTCGTGGATCGTGTCGATCGAGTCCGCGGGATTTTCGTCGATCTTGGCTTGGATCGCGGCCGCGTCGATGTCGGGGGCGCCGCCGTCCACGAAGTAGCTGTCCGTAAACTTCAGCAGGTTTTTATTGTCCGCATCGTAATTGAAGATGTTGTAGCTGGCGACCTTCAGGGCCGCGCCGTCCCAGCGGTAATTGTGCACGTATTCGGTGCGGTCGCCGTCTTCGCTGAAATAAACCGTGGATTTCTTCTGCTTCAGCGCCGACGGAACCGTCACACCGCTTGCGTCCGTCGGAAGCGTGATACCGTCTTCGCTGATGTCCCACTGGTCGATGCTGGCGAGATCGCCGTCGCCCGCGTCGTCATAATTGAAGACGCTCAGCGAAACCGGCTCTTCGTTTTTGTTCATCGAAATGGAGTAAATGGCGCGCGTGCCCACGTCATTGAAGTAGACACGCGTCCGGAACTGATCGTCGCTTCCCGCGTCCGCGAGCAGCGCGTCGATGGCTTCCTTGATCGTGTCGATCGCGTCCGCCGGGTTCTCGTCGATCTTGGCCTGGATCAGCGCGGGCGTCACGTCCGCGGCGCCGGTCACCGTGTACTGGTCGCTGTAATTGGCCGTGCGTCCGTCCGATTCGTAGTTGAGGACCGTGAAACCGGCCATGATCTGGACGTCAGGCGTCGCGGGCGTGCCGTCGTCGTCTACCCATTTGAACGAGAATTCAGCCTGAGGGATTTCATTTTCGAACAGCGTGATCCCGATCTGCTGGTCGTCGGTGAGCTTGCCGCCCGTCACCACCGGCGCGCCGTTCACGTACGTGGCATCATCGAGGGTGCCGACCACTTTGAACTTCTGGATCATGCTGACCTTGCCGTCGTCGCCGTAGGTGTAGACCGTCTGCTCGTCCGCGAGCACGTCGGTCGGCGTGGCGCTGCCCGGATCGTCGACGTAAGAGACCGAGCGCTTGACCCGGTCGTTGTAGAACTGGCCCTGCTCGTAATCGATGCGGCCCGTCTGGATGCCCGCCGCGTTTTCCTGCACGACGTGGTCGATGAAGTTGTCGGGACGGTAAAAGTAAGTGCTCTTGTTGCCGTGCTTGTCGGTGATGTCCTTGATTCGCAGCTCCTCGGTATCGTTGAACGGCGACATCTTGTAAGTCAGGGTGCTTTCGAGCACGCCGCCCGTGTGAGGGTCGGATTCGCGGCTCACGTCGTACTGCAGCACGCGGTCCGGATCGGGCGGATCCGCGTCGTCGTATTTGTATTCGCTGCGCTGCACCACCTTGCTGCTGTCCGCGCTGTAGGTCAGGATGTAATCGATGTGATCGCCCGCGTCCTGGTAGAAAATCTCGCTCATGATCGGCGCGTCGCGGTTGGGCTCGACATGAGAGCGTCTCTCCACGACGTGGTCCACATCGGTCGGATCGCCGTTCTCATTATAATAATAGTAGCGCACCGTGCCGTCGTGCTCGAGCACGAAATCCACGAACGGGCTTCCCGGAGGGCCCTGCGAAAGGCCCGCCGCGTCGTGCTGGTAGACGATGGCGCCGATGATGTCGTTGTCGGGTTCAGGGCCGAGGATCACCGACAGGTCCATGTCGGCGGCATTGGCGTCGGCATAGGCACGGAACGGATGCCCGACGGGAAGATCGTCGGCCGTGTAGATCGAGCGCGTCCTTCTTCCTTTGATGTTGATGACTTCATCCATGACTTCGCGGGCGCCGCCCGACGGATCGTCCTTGAAGCGGAAAATCGTGCCCGTGTTGAAGTAGATCGCCGTCTTGCCGTCTTCCTGGTTGACGATCTCGATCGGGCCCTGGCCGTCCGTGACCAAAAAGTCCGGGCCCTTCGACGTGGTGATGTTGTTTTCCGTGACGCCGGCTTCATAGATTTCGCGGGAGAGCCGTCCGTCGACCGTCTGCGTCACGACCGTGGACGCGGGCTTGCCCGTGAAGTCCGCGTCAGACGGCGGATTGCCGGTGTAGGTGTAATCGCGGATCACATTGCCGCCGCTGTCTTCGATGCGGTCGATCAGGCCCCCGGTAAGGAACGTCGTTTCGCCGGTCTTGTTGTTGGTGAATTCCACCAGCTCGTCGAAGATGTTGAAGGTGCTGACTGTGTCGCGCACCTTGTCGATCACCACGCGCGTGAAAAAGTCAGGATACGAGAATTGCTTCTCGATGATGCGCGCAGGGCCTTCCCAGTGTCCGCTTTCAAGCAGCCTGCCGAGTTTGTCTTTCGTATCGTCGTATTCGAAGATGTTGTAGGTGTCGTCGGCGTTGCGGATATCGACTTTCGTCGGATCCGTGTAGTCATAGGTGGCCAGAACGACCGGCGCGGCGATGCCGTCCCACGTGCCGGTGAAGCGGATCTTGCCGATCGTGTTCGTCGCGCCCGTAAAGTCGCGCTCGATGTAGCTGTTGTCGTCGCGGTTCACGATGCGGACGCGGCCCGCGATGTCATAATTGTAATCGGTTTTGATGACGGGATTCACGCCGTCCATCTGACCGCCGTAGAGGATCTTGCCTAGAGCGTGCGTCGCGGGATCGTATTCCTGAACCACGAAGGACTGGTCCGCACGCTCCGTAACACGCATGGTCGTCGGCGTGTCGATTTCGAAGTCGCGCTCCACGACCGCCACATTGATCGAGTTCATGTAACCGCCGCGGACCGGATTCTTGATGTCCCTCGTCGCGGAATCGAACTCGTATTCCACGTAATCCTTGCTCGTCGCGTCGACGATACGGACGAATCCGGCATCGCGGTAATCGTAGGTCTTGGCGGTCTCGAAGTTCGTGCCGTTCGTGTGCGTGCCGGTTTCCAGGATGTTGCCGAACTGGTTTGAGGCGTCATTGAAGGCATAGGTCGTATAGGTGTTGTCCGTCGCGACCGCTTTGACCTGGCCGGTAGTCGTGTAATCGTAGGTCCTGTTGGCGACGAAGTTGATGCCCGCGTCGTGCACGCCGGACTCGCGGAGCTTGCCGCGCTTGTTCTTCGACGTGTCGTAATCATAGAGTTCATAGGTGTTGTCGTTGCTGACAACCAGCTGCTGGTCAGGGTACGTCGTGTAGTCGTAGTTGTGCGTGGTCACGAAATTGGTGCCGTTCGTGTGCGTGCCGCCGTCAACGGCCTTGCCAATCACGTTCTGTCCGGCATTGTAGTCGTACTCTTCGAAGGTGTTGTTCGTATAGACGACTTTGACTTTCCCCGAGACCGAGTAATCGTAATTGCGGTCCGTGACCAGATTCGCGCCGTGATCGTGCGTGCCGCCGAAGAGTACTTTCTCGATTTTGTTCTGGCCGGCATTATAATCGTAAGTCTCGAAGGTGCCGTCCGTGTGGAAAGCGGTGACTTTTCCCGTGACCGTGTAGTCGTAGTCGGTCGTCTTCACAAAATTCAGCCCATTCTGCTGCGTGCCGTCTTCCAGCAGCTTGCCGAATTTTTTCTGCGCCGCGTTGTATTCGTACTTGCTGTAGGTGTTGTCCTTGTGGAGGGCGGTGACGATGTCGGCGATCGAGTAATCGTACGTGGCCGTGACCACGAAGTCCCCGCCCGCGTCGTGCGTTCCTTCCCGCAGCAGGTCGCCCATGGAATTGTCGCCGGCATCGAAGGCGTAAACCTGGAATGTGCCGTCGTCATTGATCGCGGTGACTTCGCCGGGAATGGTGTAATCGTAAAGCGTCGGCATGTCGAACTCGCCCTGGGCATTGATATCGCCGGATTCGATCAGCTTGCCTTTCTTCTTCTTGTCGATGTCGAATTCGAAGACGCGGTAATCGCTGTCGGTTTCGTTGACGACCGTCACTTCGTTGTTTTCGTAATCGTATTCGTAATTGTAGACCTTGTTCTCGACCAGGTCCGTCAGGCGGAGAGTCAGATCCTGGTCGTCTTTTTCTTCCTTCTGCTGGAGGGTGGCGATGTTGGAGCTGATATCCACGAGGTAATTGAAATAATCGGTATCGTGGCGCAGCGTCACTTCGTAGATGTTGGCCGCCGTGTTGGTGAGGGCGACGCGGTGGAAATTCGACTTCGGAATGCCGAGCCTCGTTTCGAGATCGTCCATGGCAAGGTCGAAGGCTTCGGTTTCCTGGGGATTGGCCGGGTTGTAGTCCGGGGCAAGAGGCGCAGGCGTACGCCCCTGGATGCCGTCCACGCGCACTTCGATTTTCGCGCGGGTGTTGTTTTCGGAGATGAAAGGATTGGAGATAAACTGGATTTCGCGGATGGAATTGACGTTGAGACCGGAAGTATCCAGCTCGAATTTCTGCATCGTGGACGTCAGACGCACCACGCCGACCGCGATCTTGCCGTCCGTATCGATCACCTTCACCTGCACGCTGAGAGGCTCGGTGATCGCGGGCCTGTCGCCCGTATCGGCTTTGTCGGCACGCGCCCAGAATTCGAAGCTGCCGTCCACCGAGATGGGCGCGGTCTTGTTTTTCAGGATCATGACGGCCTCGTCGCCGGGATGGCGGCGGAGATCGTATTGGTAAGCGACGCCGTCGGTCATGGGACGCAGCGTGATGTAACGGCCGGTCGGGTACGTCATGGGCGAATTGCCGATATTGTCGGGCGCGCTGTCGGTCGCCTGCGGCGCGAGCACGCTCGCGTCTTTTTCCAGGCCCAGCAGCCCGACGTTGATCTGCGCGCGCTGGTTGTCGCCCGAAACCGCCTGATTGTGGATGATTTCGATTTTCTTGATCTTCGAGGCATCGATGCCGGACGAAAGGTCGAAGACGAATTCCTGTTCCGTGCCGGTGATCGAGACGTTTTTCGCGATCACGCTGCCCGAGTTATCTGTAAAGCGGATCACCGCGTTGACCGGATACGTCAGCGTCACGGGATCTTCCGTCGGCTGCACGGCCTGCAGCCAAAGCTTGAAGCTCGAGCCCGCATCCATGGTGCCAGCCGGATTTTCGATCACGGCAACGGGCTGCGACGCGCTGCTGGAACGCGCGTCATAAACGTACGAGAAGCCGTTCGTCTTGGAGCGGGCCGTGATGAAGGAGCCGGTGAGCGAAACCCGCGGGCGGTTGGTCAGCGTGGAAGGCGCGCCGCCTTTGGTCCCGCCCGGCACCGCGGTCAGGTCTTCATTCAGCCCGTTCACCAGCACGAAAACATCCGCGCGTTTGTTCGATCCGGAAACCGACTGATCGTGAACGAAGGTAATGCGTTTCACATTGGCCTTGTCGAAAAGCGGGTCGATCGACTTCGGGTCGATCGTGAAGGCCTTCAGCGTGGTGGTGAGATCCAGGTCCACGCTGACCGTCCTGCCGTTTTTATCTTCCAGGACGACCCGCTGCTTGAACGGCATGCTGAGCGCCGGGCCGTTAGGCGCGACCTTGGCGTGCAGCGTAAGGGCATTGCCGATGTTCATGTTCCCGCCGATGTTTTCGAGTCTCATCTTGCCCTGGGCCTCGGCGTTGGCCCGGACGTCGTAGACGTACTTGATCCCAGGCGAATAGGATCCGTCCATCGTGATGTTTTGCGAGTGGATCGCGGAAGGAAGGTTGGGGAGGGTGGTCTTGGGATTGGCCGTCAGGTCCGTGGAACCGCTGAAGAACGGCACCGCCCCGCTGCGGTCTTCCATCTGGAGGAACGTCGCGGTGTCGGTCTGGATGTTGACGGAATAACGGTAATATTTCTGGCCGTACTTGAGCAGCAGCTCATAAATGTTCGTCGCCGGGTTGAAAATCCCCTGGCGCGTAAAATTGGATTCATTCACACCGAGCCGCGTTTCCAATTCGTCTTCGGCCTCGTTGTAAGCCTCTTCTTCTTCGGGCGATTCTTTCCTGAATTCCGTCTGCTCCATATCCCGAAGCATGTCCATGCCGCGGATGAATCGGTTGAGTGCTTCGTGCAACAGGACTTCTGCCGGGCCGGAAAGCGGCTTCGTGTCCTGGGCCTTCTCGATCAGCGAAGCAAGCCCCGCGAGGCTGAGCGGCTGCTTGTCCATGCCGTCCTTGTTGTAGGCCCAGACCTGGTCCCCGGCAATGGCGTATTCCTTCAATTTGCCGGCATTCGCGAAGTCCACACTGCTGGGCTGCGACTTGTCCGGATGGTTATGCGCGATGAAAGTCACGTCACTGTCGTCGAGCAGCTCCTTCACCGGCGCCGGCACCATGACGTCTTCTTCGGTCCCGGAGGTGAAGATGATCGTCTTGCCCCCTTTGACCACCACGCCGACTTCGAAATCCAAGGCGGCCAGTTTCTCGAGGTCTTCCGAGGTCAGCCCGTCGATCACGAAAGCCAGGGGCAGGCCTTTCTCGAGCAGGCTGTAAACGTAATCAAACGTCGTTGCTTCTTTCACATCATAGGCAAAAGGCGTTACTTCCTTGGCGAGGTATTTTTGGGAGGGTTCTTTGATGCGGGACCCGTCTTGGGCAAGACGGATTTTTCCTTCTTCTATTGTGACTCCTTGGAGATCAGGCGTATTAGGATTGTAAACGGTAGTGCGGTAGGTATTCTCAGGGAAATAGTAGGCCGTCCGGGCATATCCCCCGGTCTTGGGATCGAGTTCGTAAGTGAACTCGATAGTCTTTGACACACCATTCGCGTCCGGAGGTCCGCGGGACATCTGGATTCTTCCGACCTCCTGGTTAGGAAGCGCCTCGTAAGTCAGGACGTATCCGTCTTCGGTATGGATTTCGTAAGATGTGCCTTTTCGAACCAGGGTGGAAGTCAACTTGAGCGTGGCGGCCTTCATTATAAAGGTACCTGCCTCTTGGATCTGGTGCGGTTCCAAGTCGCCGTCCCAGCGGATGACCGGCTTCAGAAGCTTCATGCGAAGGTAGGTCATGGTCTTGAAATCCAGCACCAGAAGCTGGTCGCCTTCCCCTTCTTTCCCGGCCTTCTGGCGGATGTATTCCTTCTTCTCTCCGTCCATATTAATGAAGAGCAGATCCCCGATGCCCCCGTTGGCAGCGCGCTCGAAGACCCGGTACTGGTCCGGCTTGTCCGCCATGCGGAAGATGTAAGTGTTGTGAACGGCGCCGTTGCTGTCCTTGTAGCTGGAAAGCTCGACATTGTACTTGTGGTTCTGCGGGTCGGTATACGCCACGCCCTCCAGGTCTCCCAGGCTGCCGTCCGCAGTCATGGCATAAACATGACGCGTTCCCTGCAGCGCATCCAGAACCGTGACGCGCTTATGCGCCTTGTCGTATTGATACTTGAGGAAAAGGCGCTTGCCGTCCTGGACGCCTTCGTACTGGATCATCTGCCCGGGTTCGCCGTTGTCGTCGAGCTCGAAGACGGTTTTCTCATCCGGACGGAGCGGATTGACGGCCGTCATGGTCCACTTGTCGTAATCGTATTCGCGGGTTTTGTACTCGCGTCCGTTCACGGCAAACCCTTCGTTCGAAATCCCGTCGATTTCGCCGTTGGGCTGGACAAAATATTCTTTGAACTGGCTGAACCCCTTGCGGCGCGACGTGATGGTCTGGACTTTCATCTTTTCGACCTCGTCTTTGCCGTTGAGCGTGTATGTCATGATGTGGGCCACCGGTTTCTTGGTGGCCGGATCAATGTCGACCATGTTCAAGAGGCGGCGCGTCGCTTTGTCGACGGTGAACGACGTCCCGGCTTTCTTGTATTCGAACTTGATCCTGTCGACCATGTCGTGGACTTGCAGCTGGTCGCCGGGACGCTTTTGGAGCGGGTTAATCTCAGGCGAAAAATAGGCATTGGCGGGAGGCTGTGTATCGGGGGTGTTTTCGACGATCTGATCAGGCGATTTGGCATTTTCTTTGGTGATGGGCTGCTGGGTTTGTTCCATGTCCTGGAGGAAATGGACGTCACTCAGGTCTTTATCTTTCTGAACATCAGGCTTCGGCATGACAGGCATAGGCAGAGCGGCGGGAGCAACGGAGCTGAAGGCCAAGCGGGTATCGAGGGAAGTGAAAATGAAAAGGAAAACAGTAATAGCCGCGACCGCGCGGAGGGAAAAAGGTTTTGTGCTTCTGTGACAATCGCTAAAACTCATGCAGCTTCACAGTCCTTTGCCCATTTCATGAGAAGTGAATACCACTCCAACTTGAAATGACTTCCAAGAAGTTTTGTCGGATTTCGCCTGAATCGATTAGAGATTTTGCCTAGAAATCTCTAGAACTTCGCCTGATATGCCTTGCCAAACAAATACGGCCAAAAGTTTCGAATCTTTAAGCATTAACTACATTTAATTACTTATTAAATCCTCGAATTAATGGCCTGATCTAGCAAAAGTGTACTTGCCTGCCTGTTTCTTGTCAAACATTCCCAATTTCGCTCCTAGGCTGCTCACCGTAAGTCATTTAAAGACAGGGCGATGTAATTATTAAAATATTTTGAATAACTTTATAAATGCAGGTACTAGAGGGGGGAAGTGATTTTGGGTGCTATAAGGAGGGGGAAAGTGTCAGGAATTATCTCACGATGCAAATGATACGGTCAACAAAATCTTTCAGCTTTTCTTCAGGTTCCCACGTCAGCCATTGGATGTTTTTTTCTTTTCGGAACCACGTCATCTGACGTTTGGCGAGATGGCGGGTGTTTTTCTTGATCAAATCTTTGGCGGCGTCGGCTTCCCTTCCGGAAAGCTCCGGGCCGGACAACAGCAATTCCTTGTAGCCCACCGCCTGAAACGCGGTTTTGGAAAGTTCTTGCCGCGCAAGCAGACGAACTTCCCGAACGAGTCCTTTTTCGAACATCTCATCCACCCGCTTTTCGATTTCCCGATAAAGAAAACTTCTTTCCCGGGTGATGCCGAGAACAAGCGGCTCGAATCCCAGATCCGTCAAACCTTCCTTCGACGCGTACCACTCTCCCGCGGATTTCCCGGAAACCGCGCGAATCTCGAGAGCGCGGATGATGCGTCGCTTATCCGTCGGCTTGATCCTGGCCGCGGATTCAGGATCGCATTTTTTAAGATCTTTATAGAGCCTTTCAATTCCTTCACTGGAAACGGTTTGCTCCATCTTTTCACGAAACAACGCATCTCCTCCAGGCTGCGGCGACAATCCTTCCAAAAGCGAGCGCACGTAGAGTCCGGTGCCGCCGGCGACAATCGGCAGTTTTTTCCGGGAAACAATGTCCTGGATGGCGGCAAGGGCCCTGCGGCGGAACTCGTAAACAGAAAAGGATTCGGAAGGCTCGACCAGGTCGATCAGGTGATGAGGAATTTCTTTGCGCTCCGCCGCGGAAGGTTTGGCGGTTCCGATGTCCATGCCGCGATAAACCTGCATCGAGTCAGCGGAAATGATTTCACCGCCAAGGCGGCGCGCGACGAGAAGGGCAATCTTGGATTTTCCGGCGGCCGTAGGGCCGACCAGAAAAAGCACGCGCGGCTTCACATGGATTCGGGCTGGGAAATCCCCAGAAGCTCGAGGCCGTTCCACAGCACAATGCGGGAGGTCTCGCACAACAGCAGACGGGCCTGGGTCAGCTCCTCGTTTTCCGTGACGACCCGATGGGCGGAATAAAACTTGTGGAAAGCCATGGCCAGCGTCCGGAGATAATCTGCCAGGCGGTAGGGTTCCAGGCTCTCGGACGCGCCGATCAGGGCCTTGGGAAAGTCCGAAATGATCTTGATCAGATTCCGCTCATCTTCGGCTTCATAGAGATCCACGTTCACCTTGACCGTGACTTCGCGCTCGGCAAACCGGAGCACGCTGGCAATGCGGGCATAGGCGTACTGGAGGTAATAAACCGGATTGTCCTGGGACTTTTGCTTGGCCAGGTCCAGGTCAAAGTCCAGATGGCTTTCCAGACGCCTCATGATAAAGAAATACCGGGCCGCATCCACCCCGACCTCATCCATGAGCTCCCGAAGCGTGACGAATTCCCCTGCCCGGGTGGACATGCGTACGGGCTGGCCGTTGCGATAAAGGGTGGAAAGCTGGGCAATCCGGATCTCGACCTGGCGGGGGTCATGCCCCAGAGCCTGGCAGGCGGCCTTGAGCCTGGGAATGTAGCCGTGGTGATCGGGCCCCCAGAAGTTGATCAGCCATTCATAGCCCCTTTCAAACTTCTGGCGGTGGTAGGCAATGTCCGGGGCCAGGTAGGTATACTCTCCGGTCGACTTCCGCACGACCCGGTCCTTGTCATCCCCCAGATCCGTGGACTTAAACCATAGGGCGCCGTCCTTTTCGTAGATGAAATTCTTCTTTTTCAGGGCGTCGAGAGTCTTTTCCACGGCGTTTTTCTGGTAAAGGGTCTGCTCGCTGAAATATTCGTCGAATTTGACCCGGAATTCCGCCAAGTCCTTTCGGATCCCCGCCATGATCTCAGCCCCGGCATACTGGGTGCAAAAGGCGAGCGATTCCTCTTCCGGACGCTTGAGCAGGGAATCCTGCTTCTCCTGGACCAGCTTTTTGGCGATGTCGATGAGGTATTCGCCCTGGTAACCGTCTTCCGGAAGCGGCGTGGCCTGCTTCAACTCGGTCTTGTAACGGGACCAAAGGCTTTTGCCGAGCAGGTTCATCTGCCTTCCGGCATCGTTCAGATAATATTCAGAGGCCACATGGTGTCCGGTGGCTCTCAAGATCCGCGCCAGCGCGTCCCCCACTGCGGCCTGCCGGCCGTGGGCAATGGTCAGCGGTCCGGTAGGATTGGCGCTCACATACTCAAGAAGCACCTTTCGCCCCTTGCCGAAGTCGGATTTGCCGTAATCCCGATTTTTCCGGCAGACCTCCATAAGGATCTGGCCGAGGGAGGACTTTTTCAGGTAGAAATTGATGAATCCCGCGCCCGCGACCTCCATGCGTTCCACCGTCGACTCTTTTTCGTGCTTCGAGCCTTCAGATTCCAGGAGGAGGACCAAGTCGTCCGCGATCTGATTGGGCCTGGCGCGCGCAATCTGGGCCAATTTGAACGCGGCATTGCAGGCAAAGTCCCCATGGGCCGGGTCCCGGGAAACGACCAAGTCATACTGGAAGGCTTCGGGGAGGTTCAGCCCCTTGCGCTTGCAGTATTCCTGGATCGTCCTGTCGATGATGCCGCTCAGCTCCTGCTTGGCCATGCTATTCCTCGCCCCAGAGGCTTTCGAGGTGATAAAAGGTCCGCTTTTCCCTATGAAAAATGTGGACGATCACGGAGCCGAAGTCCAAAAGGACCCACTCCCCGGCTTCCAACCCCTCCCGGTTGAAGAGCGGCACCTTTTTCTTTTTCATAGATTCCATCAGGTGGTGTCCCAGCGCTTTGACGTGGGGGGCGGAATTACCGTGCGTGATCACGAAGTAATGGGCAATGCTGGTTTGCTTGGAAATATCCAGGACAACCGGCTCTTCGCCCTTTTTGTCTTCGATCAGTTCTTTGGCTAACTGAGCAATCTTCTTAGCTTGCAAAAAAAAGCTCCTTCCGGGGTTGGGAAAGCAGGCATTATAGCATCCAAGCCTAACGGCCGAAACGGGTTTTATCGTGTCCTTTCCAGCTCCAAAAGCCACTCTTTCCAGGGAAGTCCGAGCGAGTAGCCGCCTATCTTTCCCTGGGATGACAGAACCCGGTGACAGGGAATAAAAATCGGGAGGCGGTTGCGTTTCATGACGGTGCCGACCGCCCGTCCTGCCCGGGCATGCCCGCAGCTTGCGGCCAGGGCGCCGTAAGACGTGACCGTGCCGGACCGGGATTTCCAGAGCGTCCGCAGCACTTTTTCCTGAAACGGCGTGTAGCCTGAAAAATCCACTGGAATACCTTTCAAGTCCCGGGATTTTCCCTGAAAGAAATCGTCAAGGCGCCGGGCCGCGCGTTTTAAATAAGCGGGAGCCTTGCCGGAAGAGGAGAAAGGTCGGGTCCATCCGGTCTGAGGGAAATCCAGGCGGTACAGCCCGGTCCGGCTTCCCCAAAGCACGAAGGTTCCCCGCGGATTTTCTACCTGTGTGGCGAAAAGCTCCGGTTCCCGTTTCGGTTTTTTGCGCTTGGACCGTCTCATGAGTTTCCACTTGGATGCGCCTCACGCACCGCGGGTAAAAGGATTTGCCCGGAACGCACATTGACCGCGCCTTCCAGTTCCGGAAATTTTTCGAAGGCGCCCGCGGGATTCTCCGCCAGCGCATGCGTGTAAGGAAGTGCGGCACGCGTCAGCGCCGCGGAAGCGCCCGGCCCGCAAAGCGAGGGAATGTTGGCCACGGAAAACCGGACGTTCCCGAACCGGTCGCGGACAAGCGGCGATTCATAGGTCGTGGCTTTCGCGCCTGGGAAATTGCCGCCCTGGTCGATGGAAACGTCCATGATCATCTTTTTCTTCGCCCGGCTGGCCTCTTCCAGAACTTTTTCGTCGATCACCTGCAGGGCGCGCCGCCCGGTCTGATGCACGCAGCCGACGAACACTGACGCTTCGCCCAAAACTTCGCGCCCCAGCGCTTCCGGAAAACAGACCTGGAGCTTGCCGGCGTGCTGCCATTTCTTCTGAAGCTCCGCGGCGCGCGGCGGGTATTTTTCCACGAGCGTGACACCGGCTCCCATTTTCAGCAGAAACTCCATCGCTTTTTCACCCGCGATTCCCCCGCCCCAAACCACGGCCGATTGGGATTTCATGTCGCCCGCGGGCTCCGGATACCGGGAGGCAATGGCGCCGAGGTCGGCGTCCAGCGAAGCAGGATAAACGATCGGATCTCTGAAAGCCCACGGCGCCTTGAGAAAATACGCGGCATACGACGCGGAAAGCCCGCCCGCGATCTCGCTCATGGGCTGGAGCAAAGGCCGGCGGTTTTGGATTTCCAGGCTTTCGTAGCCGATGGCGGTTGCGCCGGAAGCGATCAGCGCGTCGAGAAGCGGCGCTTGTTCCGGCGCGGCCAAGTGGAAAAAGCAAAAAACCAAAAGATCTTGCCGCAGCAGCGGGTATTCGGGCGGCAGCGGCTCCTTCACTTTTTGAATGAGTCCGGCGCGCGCATAAACCGACTTGGCGTCGGGCAAGATTTCGGCGCCCACGGCCCGGTAGTCCGCGTCAGAAAACCCCGAACCGGCGCCCGCGTTTGTTTGCACGACAACGGACACAGAACGGGCCGTCAAAGCCCGGACGCCGTCGGGAGTCATGCCCACTCTTTTTTCCCGGGACTTGATTTCCCTGGGAATGCCGATGGTCAGCATCGCTTAGCCTTTTGCTTGTTTGCAAGCGTTCGCATGAACGCAAGAGACCTTAAGCATCAACCCGGTGGGGACAGGTCTAAAGACCTGTCCCCGTCCATGCGAACGGCACCGCTGCTCTCTAGGGGTCAAAACGGTTGGTGATGGGCATGCGGCGCCCGAACCACGCTTTTTCCGTCACCCGGAGGATGGGCGGCGTCTGCCGCCTTTTGTACTCGTTGTGGTCGACTTTGCGGATGACGCTGTTGACCAGCGGCGGCCGCACGCCGCGCTTGCGCAGGAGCGGGAGGATTTCGTCCGCGCTCAGGTTCTTTTCAATGTAAAGGTACAAGATTTCGTCCAGGATTTCGTACGGCGGCAGCGAGTCCTGGTCTTTCTGGTTCGGCCGCAGTTCCGCGGAAGGCGCTTTCGTCAGAATTGCCTCGGGGATGACTTTTTTGAGGCTGTTGCGGTACATCGCAAGCCGGTAAACGTCGGTCTTGTAAACGTCGCCGATCACGGCAAGCCCGCCCGCCATGTCGCCGTACAGCGTGCAGTAGCCCATGGCGAGTTCCGATTTGTTTCCCGTCGTCAGAAGCAGCCGGCTCTCGTCGTTGGAAAGATACATGAGTCCCAGACCCCGCAGGCGCGCTTGCAGGTTTTCCATGGCCAGCGTAATCTTGCCCCGCGGCACGGGCCGGCGCCCTTCTTTTTTCCGGTGCGCCTGATATCGCTTCATGAAAAATTCGTATTTTTCCCGGATGGAATGCTTTCGCAGCTCGATGCCGAGATTTTCAGCCAGCGCGGCCGAGTCTTCCCAGCTGCCGCGCGAAGAATAGACGCCCGGCATGGTCACGCCGAGCACGGCGTCCGGCCCCAGGGCATCGACAGCCAGCGCGGCCACCAGCGCGGAATCAATGCCGCCGCTCAGCCCGATAATCACGCGCTCGAAACGGTTTTTGCGGCAATAATCGGCGACGCCCAGGCAAAGCGCTTCGTACATTTCTTTGGGCTGACGTGACAGCGGATCCCCGCCCAGCGCACCCGCCGCCTCGGCGCTTTGTTTCCAGTCGTAGAAGAAAAGGCCTTCCTGAAAAGCAGGAGCACGGAAAAGAATTCTTCCGTCCTCGTCCGCGAAAAGGCTGCGGCCGTCGAAAATGAGATCATCCTGCGCACCAACCTGGTTCACGTAAAGCAGCGGCATCTTGTGGCGGAGTGCCTGGCGCTTGATCAAAGCGTCCCTCACTTCGGAGACGCCGCGGTAATAGGGCGACGCGGAAATGTTGAGCGCCATGTCCGCGCCCATTTTTTGGAGATCGTCCAGCGGCTTCACCGCGTAGCGGTCGTCCCAAATGTCTTCACAGATCGTGAGCCCGACCTTCTTTCCCTGCCACGGGATCACACGGCTTGCGGGCCCCGGCTCGAAAAAAATCTCTTCCAGAAAAACGTCGTAGGTCGGCAGCAGGCGCTTGTATTGTTTTTGCCGGACTTTACCGCCCTGGATCCAGGCCATGGCATTGTAAGTCGCGGGCAAAGAAGCGGGAATGAAATGCGAAACCTTGTCCCGGGTTTTAGGTTCGGTCTTTACGCCCGGCGTAAGATCCGGACGGTCGATGAAGCCCAACGCCACAGCGACCTTCAATCCGGAAGTGGCGCGGGCCACGCGGTCAAGCCACTTCAGGCCTTCTGCAACAAAGGCTTTTTTATTCGCGAGATCCCAGACCGGATACCCGCACAGCGCCATCTCCGGAAAAACCGCGAGGCTGGCGCCGGCCTTTTCCGCCTTGCGGATCCATTGGATAATTTTACGGGCATTGCCGGGATAATCGCCGGCCGTGGGGTTCGTCTGCCCGAGGGCAAGTCTTTGGGTTTTCATCGAGGGATTGCCTGCAAAAGAAAAAGGCCGGGAAAAATCATGCGGCCTCTATTGGCACTGGGAACAATAGCCAAAAAGACGATGGTCGTGGAAGGTCAGTTTGAAGCCGTGTTTCTCGGCCACGCTTTCCTGCTGCTTTTCGATCTCCGGGCATTGGAATTCGACGATCTTGCCGCAGACAATGCAGATCATGTGGTCGTGATGGCCTTTTTCGCTGGTCCGCTCGAAGAACTCCCGCTTCCCGCTGCCGACGGATTTTTGGATCACGCCACCTTCGAGCAGCAGCGGAATCGTCCTGTAAACCGTGTCGCGCGAAATCCGCAGGCCTGCTTTTTTGAACCGGTCGTAAAGGCTGTCCGCGTCGAAGTGCTCCTTCAGGTGAAGGACTTCTTCGCAAATAGTTTTGCGCTCGTAAGTGTACTTCAGGCCTTTGTGTTCGAGAAGCTGCCGGAAACTTTCCAGCTTTCCCGTGGCTGCTTGTTTGTTCATCCTGCCCTCTTCTATTAATTAAGAAATCATCTTATTTTGCCGGGGACAGGACGTCAAGGTGAGTTTCGAAAAGCGGAAGAGAATGCCTAAGCGGCGCGGCGGTTGAGGACGAGTTCAGATTCCTTGACCAGCGCTTCGGGAGGCGGCGATTCCAGAGGCTCTCGCAGCCCGACGCGTTTGCAGATTTCCTGGGTGACATTGCGCTCCAGCGCCTGCGTGGAATAGGTGTAAAGAATGACCGGGATGTGCGACGTGTTCGACACGTGGCGAAGCTTGTACGCCAGGATGTCGCCCGGCATGTCGGGCAAGTCCATGCGCACCAGGATCATGTCCGGCGCACTCGCGCATGCGCGTTCAAAAGCCGTGATGCCGGAGCTCGCGGCGTTCACGATGTAGCCCGCGCTCAGAAAGGACATGGCAATGCGCTCGAATTCCTTGGGATCGTTGTCGACGATCAAGACCTGCTTCTGCTTCCGGGCATCGTCCGCAGCGGCCTTCGAGGCTTCAGCTGATTCCGGGACGACAAGGGCCTGGCGTTTGCCGATGATGGTGCGGATCTCGGCCAGCAGCCGGTCGATGTCAAAGGGTTTGGTCAGGAAGCCGTCCACGTTCAGTTCCGCGAACAATTTTTCCATGTTCGTGCGCCCGGTCAGGACCAGCACGGGATATTTGGCGCGTTCGTGAGCGCGGTCGTAAATTTTGTGGTAAAAACTGATGCCGCCCATTTGCGGCATGTTCATGTCGAGGAGGATGAGGTCAGGGGTGTATTTGTCGACGAGCTTGAGGGCGTCCTCGCCGTTAAATGCGGAAATGACCTGATAGCCTTCTGCTTTGAGAAGACTCTGGAGCAGGTCTACGATATCCACTTCGTCTTCAACAACCAAAATCCTTTTTTGGCCTGGTTTCATGGTTAAAAAAGTACACAGTCCCCTCTTCTTTTTTCCTTGTAAGGAGGATGCCATACGGCCACGAGAGGGTCAACGGGCGGGACAATAAAAAGTAAGGTTTGAAGCTTTCTTCATCCAGGATTAAAACAAGACTTAACCCTTTTAATTAAAACGGTTTAGACTCGAGACGAGGTCAGGAGGCGGCTTTTTTGGTCTTTACGAGATCGCTGGCCCGGGCATCGAAAAATACCTCGTCCAGGAGTTCGCCCTTGGGGCTGAAGACGCGCTTGAGCATGATCTTCCCGTCGCGGAAAACCTCTTCGCGCTTGAGCGTGCCGTCGTCGTAATAGTACTTGGCCTCGCTGATGACGTATTCTTTCACGTCTTTGTGAGCTTCTTCGTTTTCCACCGGCCGCAGCTTGAGGTCGGCCTTGGCCAAATCCGCTTTGTCCTTGACCGTCTCTTGGGTCGGCAGCCCGCCCTTCTTGTTTTTGACCCAGTCATCGTAACGCGAGAGCTGCTGCTTGCGCATGTCGTCCAGCAGCATGTCCGGCACGTACAGATAATAGTAAGTGAAACCGCCGCCTTCTTTATCGTGGTAATTGATCTTGGAATTCATGCCGTCGTACTGCTCGATGGCCTTTTCCGGATCTTCCAGAAATTTCTGCAGCCAGCCCTTGGAGTCTTCCGTGAAGCGCTCGAAATGAGCGCGTTCCTGGGGGCTCATCTCCGGCGGCAGATGCACGCCGACCATGCGGATGTGCACGTCCCGCGTGACTTCCACAGTGTCGCCGTCCAGGAGACGGAGCACGTTGCGGATGCTATCCCGGGTCTTGCGTTCTTCTTCGGTTTCTTTGGGAAAAACTTCGACGCGGGCGGCTTCATCATCTTCTTCGCTCGAAGCGCCCGGCACCCCAACCGCTCCGGGGCGCTGCCCGGGAAGCGCTTCGAGAAAGCGGTAATTTGAGCCTTGATTGGAGTCCATGCCGGACGCACTGTCTTGAGCAAAGGCCGAAGCGGCCGCGAAGATCAGAAAGCTGAAGCCGTAAATGCAGAAGATGCGATGGCGGGTTGATTTTACCTGGCTTCTTTCAGGACATGCTTGCACGGGCCCTCCGCGTGATGAATTCGGCACACTCCTTAAAGATAACACATTCTGGAGTTTTGCAAAGCGGCCTTAACTATTTTAGGAAGGGGACTTACGGAAACTGAACTGATCCCCTGGCGCAAGCTGCAGACGCTGGGCCGTTCCGGCCGGGAGCTCCAGCACATGATAAGCCGGTTCTGAAGGGGCGTAAGTTGGGCAGGGAGAAATTTCGCAGGGCGGCACATCGGAGCGAAAAGAAAGGATTTTCAAATGCTGGTCGAGCCAAAAAACATCGAGGGGAAAGGACATGTTTTTCATCCAGATGCGGTAGTTCTGCGCGTCCTTGAATAGAAGGAGCATGCCTTCGTCCGGGGCCAAAGGCTTGTGAAACATGAGGCCGCGGTGGCGTGCTTCGTCGGTCGCTGCTTTCTCGACTTTAAAGCACTGCTCGCGGATGCACAAGCGGGACGCAGAAGTGGAGGCGGAAGACCGTGCCATGGAAATTCCCAAAAAAAGAAGAAAACCGGCTGCTCCAACCGCCAACCGGCTGACGCGGCCGCCTCGTGGAATCATCGGGATGCTTTAACCGCGCGACTTAAAGGGAAGCGTATGCAGGAGGTCCTGATCGGCATCGTTCCGAATCCCGCCGGGACGCATGTCCCGAGACTCAGAATCCTGCTCAGCCAGGAGGGCCGCCAGGAACATGGCAAAAATGGTAATCCCCAAAAAGGCGCAGATGAAAAATTTGATTTCCATGCATCACTCCTTGTCCTTGGACTGCGGAAGACATGGGCTTTTTGTATCGGCTACGGCCCTGTTTTCCTAAGCAGGATTTTTCCTTTTTTGCAGCAAAAACAATGATTTCATATCTTGTCTTGACATTTGCACGCAGTTTTGCCAGAATCGCCTCGCTTAGCCATCCCACCTAACCCCTTGAGGCCGAAGCTGTAGCGATTGATGAGCAAATATTACGGTTGGGGATTACCGTTTAACGCATCCGCGAATGGCGCCGCGATCGATCGCCTGATCTACGGCATCCACGGCATCATGTTTGTCCTCTTCATTGGCTGGCTTACCTTCCTTGTCTATACTCTGATCCGCTTCCGCGCGCGTCCCGGTCACCAGGCCGCTTATAAGGTCCATCATTTCAAAGCTCCGACTTATCTCGAAGTCTCGGTGGCCCTCATCGAAGTGCTCCTGCTCGTGGGTTTTTCGTTTCCGATCATGAATCACGTCAAAAATCAGTTCCCGAACGAGGCTGGTGCCCTGAAGATCCACGTCGTGGCCGAGCAGTTTGCGTGGAATATCCACTATCCCGGCGCCGACGGCGTCTTCGGTAAGACGCGCCAGGACCTCATGGGCTCGGACAATCCCGTGGGACTCGACCCTTCTGACCCGCACGCGGCCGACGACATTGTCACGATCAACCAGCTCCACATCCCGGTCAATAAGCCCATCATTATTAATTTGACGTCCAAAGACGTCATTCATAGTTTTTTTCTTCCGGTCATGCGCGTCAAGCAGGACGCGATTCCCGGCGACCTGATCCCGCTGTGGATGGAAGCCAATAAAACCGGCGACTTCGAGATCGCTTGCGCCCAGCTTTGCGGCCTGGGCCATTATCGCATGCGCGGTTTTTTTTCGATCCATACCCAGGAAGATTTTGACAAGTGGCTAAAAGACAATGCGCCCGCTCCTGCGGCTGCGCCTGTTGCCCCGGCAGTTTAGTTCCTTAACCTGTGAGGACGTTTTATATGAACCATGCATCCCATGCCCATCCTCTGCCTTTCTGGCGGAAATACATTTTCTCGATGGACCACAAGGTTATCGGCGTCCAGTACGCGGTCACCAGTCTGCTCTTCCTTTTCTTCGGCTTCGGCCTGATCTCGCTGCTCCGCTGGCAGCTTGCCTTTCCGAGCCAGCCTGTGCCCTTCATCGGCCAGTTTTTCAACGATACCCAGATGGTGGGCGGTATCATGCTGCCAGAATTTTATAATCAGCTCGGAGCCATGCACGGGACTATCATGGTGTTCCTCGGCGTGGTTCCGCTGGCGGTCGGCGGCTTCGGCAATTATCTCGTACCCCTGCAGGTCGGCGCGCCGGACATGGCCTTTCCCAAGCTGAACATGATGAGCTACTGGGTTTATTTCATCGGCGGCATCGTGATGCTGTGCAGCTTCTTCGTTCCCGCGGGCGCGGCGCAATCCGGCTGGACTTCTTATCCTCCGCTTTCGGACGTGGCCCCGCTCGGGCAGACGGTGTGGCTGATCGGCATGGTTTTCCTGATCACGTCGTCGCTTCTCGGCTCAGTCAATTTCATCGTGACGATCGTGCAGCTGCGCGCTCAGGGACTCACGTTCTTCAAGATGCCCTTTTTCGTGTGGGCTCAGTTCGTGACGAGCTTCCTGCTACTGCTCGCCTTTCCTCCGCTGGAAGCCGCTTCCGTCATGCAGCTGATGGACCGTCTTGCCGGCACGAGCTTTTTTCTTCCTTCGGGACTTGTCGTCGGCGGGCAGCCGCTTGCGCATACGGGCGGCGGCAATCCGCTTCTGTGGCAGCACCTGTTCTGGTTTCTCGCGCATCCGGAAGTGTACGTCCTCATCCTGCCGGCGCTGGGCATCGTGGCGGAAATCATCGCCAACAATACGCGCAAGCCCATCTACGGCTACAAAGTCATGGTCTTCGCCACGATCTTTCTCGGCTTCATGTCGTTCGTGGTGTGGGCCCATCATATGTTCCTAACGAACATGGGCACGAGCATGAGCTCGTTTTTCCAAATCACGACCATGATCATTTCCATTCCCTCGGTCGTCATTCTGACGGCGCTCATCTTGAGCCTGTGGGGCGGCTCCATCCGCTTCAACACGCCCATGCTTTTCGCGGTCGCCTTCCTGCCCATGTTCGGCATCGGCGGGCTCACGGGCCTGCCGCTCGGCCTGACGGCAAGCGACATCCACCTGCATGACACTTACTACGTCATCGGCCACTTCCATTATGTTGTGGCGCCGGGAACGATCTTCGCGCTTTTCGCGGGCATCTACTTCTGGTTCCCGAAAGTCACGGGCCGCAAGCTCTCGGAGTTCCTCGGCAAGCTGCATTTCTGGCCCTCTTTCATTTTCATCAATGGCATCTTCATGCCGATGTTCATCCTCGGCCTGGCCGGCGTTTCCCGCCGCCTTTATTCGCCCGAATACGCGCATGCGCAGGCCGTGCAGCCCCTCAACGTGTTCATTTCTTACTGCGCCTGGGGGCTTGGTCTTGCCCAGATCCCGTTCATCCTGAACTTCGTGATCAGCCTGTTCGCGGGAAAGAAAGTGGACAGCAACCCGTGGGAATCCACGACGCTCGAATGGCAGACCACGTCGCCGCCGCCGCATGAAAATTTCGAGCATGAACCTGTCGTCCTTCACGGTCCGTATGAATACAGCGTCCCGGGCCAGAAAAAAGATTTCCTGCCTCAAAACATGAGGGAGAACTGACCATGTCCGCTTTGATCAAGTACATCGACAAACCTCATCCGGTGACAGGAGTCACTAATTCCAAGCTCGGCATCTGGTGCTTCATCGCCTCGGAAATCATGCTCTTCGGCGGGCTCTTTTCCGCTTACGTGCTTCTCCGGTCCGGCAGCACGACCTGGCCGCACGCGGCGACTGTCCTGAACGTGCCTCTTGCCACCTTGAACACCCTCATCCTCATCACGTCGAGCGTTACCATGGTCATGGCCTGGGCGTCTTCGGCGCTCCGTGATTACAACAAGTTCCGGATGTACCTCGGCCTCACGGTGCTGCTCGCGCTGGCGTTCCTGGTCATCAAGGGAATCGAGTACGGCCACAAGTTCGAACATCATCACTTTCCGAAGGAAAGCATCTTCTTCGCCATTTATTTCACGATGACCGGCCTTCACGGCCTTCACGTGCTGGGTGGGATTGTGGTGAACAGCTACTTCCTTTTGTTCGGTAAACGCATGTGGGACGAGCATCCCGAACAGTTCACGGGACGGATCGAGGCCGCCGGCCTTTACTGGCACTTCGTCGACCTGGTCTGGATTTTCCTCTTTCCCCTTTTATACTTGGTTTAGGAGAACGACTCATGGAACATGGCGCGGAAGCAATCAAAAAACAGGTGCGAGTCTACATTGCCGTGTTCGCGGCCCTGGGCACGCTGACCGTCGTCACGGTCGCCGTTTCTTACCTCCATCTGCCTTTCCATCAGGCGCTTGCCGTCGCGCTGTTCGTCGCCACGATCAAAGGATCGCTTGTCGCGGCTTACTTCATGCACCTTGTTTCCGAAAAGAAGATCATTTACGCGATCCTCATCCTCACGGTCGTCTTCACGCTTTTCCTCTTTTACCTGCCGCTCTGGACCGTGGGAAGCGGCCTGGTGGCGCATGTCTCTTAAGATCATCCATATCGCGATCATGGTGATGTCTGTGATCCTGACGCTCAGCTTTGCCGCCTGGGGCTATCAGGACTTCCTGCACGGAAGCGGCAGCCGAATCAACCTTGGGCTTGCCTGCGCGTCCCTTGCGGCTTCGGCGGGGCTGATCTATTATCTCTTCTGGTTCGTGCACAAACTCAGGAAAGCGGGACTATGAAGAAATCCGTCTTTATTCTCACCGGTATCCTCGGAGTGCTGGCAAAAGCCCCTTTTGCCATGGCCTGCGCCGTCTGCTTCGGGGACCCTTCCTCACCTTCCAGCAAGGCAGTCAAGGCGGGAATTCTGCTGCTCCTGGGCGTTACCGGAACCGTCCTTTCCGGCATCGGGGCGCTCATCTTCACCTGGTCCCGTCGCGCCAAGCTCCTAGAAACAGGCTCCGAGCCCCCTCTTCCCCCGGCTTGAGCAACTTTCCGCTGAAGAAATTTTCCGGTCCGTCCGATAAATGCAGCACATCCGAAAAAGGAGATTTCATGGATATCGAAGGTTGGCTGCTGCATATTACGGGCGCGTTCATGCTGGTCCTGGCTTATTTCCTGTTCGTCAAAGCCTAGAACTTATTCCGTTCATTTTCTTCTCTCGAAATTTTTCCCCGTCTTATTCCAGGTCATTCCATTTGACCGTCAAGGCCTGCCCTTCCAAGTAGACCCGTTCGCCCGCCAGCGTCACCTTCACCTTTCCTCCGCGCGAAGAAATCTGCCTGGCCTCTAATTTTCTTTTTCCGAGCCGCCTGCCCCAAAAGGGCCCCAAGAGGCAATGCGCCGAGCCCGTAACCGGATCCTCGGGAATGCCGGCGCGAGGCGCGAAGAAACGCGACACAAAATCATAGGGAGGCCTGGCCGGAGCAGTCACCGTGACGCCGCGCATGTCAATCTTCGCCAAAGCTTCGAAATCCGGAAGCAAGGCTGCGACGCTCCGCTCGTCTTCGAGCAGGACGAGATAATCCGTGAGACCTTTGGCCGCGGCTGCGCTTTGTTTCAGGCCAAGGGCGCGAAGCAAAAGCGGCGGAGGCGTGAGTTCAAGAGGAGGGTCGGCGGGAAAATTCAGCTCGATACCGCGTGCGGTGAACCGGACCGGCAGCGGACCGCTGCGCGATCGGAAATGGAGAGACTCGGGGCGGCAAAGCCCCTGCTCACGCAACAGATGCGCGCTTGCAAGCGTCGCATGGCCGCAAAGGTCGACTTCGCAGACCGGCGTGAACCACCGGATATTCCAGACATTTCCCGACCGCACGAGAAATGCGGTTTCGGACAGGCCTAGGCGCCGGGCAATCTCCTGCATCCACGTGCTGTCGCGTTTTTCTTCGAGAATGCAGACCCCTGCCGGATTGCCGGACATGCCCTCGCCGGTGAAGGCATGAATTTCCCAGACGCGTGCCGGTTTTAATTTAATGACTTTGCGCGTCTTTGGCCCAGCCGAGAGATTTTTCAGCGGCTTTTTTCCATGAGGCATAAAAACCTTGCCGGTCTTTGTCCGGCATCTTGGGAGAAAAACTTTTTTCCAGTGCCTGAAGCCCGGCAAAATCCGAGCGCTTCCAGAACCCTGCCACGATGCCGGCAAGACCCGCGGCGCCGAAAACCGTGGTCTCCGTATGCACGGGCCTTTCCACGCTGAAACCCAGCACGTCGGCCTGGAATTGCATCAGGAATTCGTTGCGCACCGCACCGCCGTCCACACGCAGCGTCTTAAAAACATGGCCGGGCACAAGCGGCTTCATTTCCTCGACGACGTCGCGGGTCTGGTAGCACAGCGATTCCAGCGCGGCGCGGACCAAGTGTGCGGGCTGCGTGCCGCGCGTGATCCCGATCAAAAGCCCGCGGGCGTCCGGGTCCCAGAACGGCGCGCCGAGCCCCACAAAGGCCGGCACCAGATAGACGCCTTCGTTGGAAGGAAGCGACTTGGCCAGGGCTTCGGTCTCATCCGCGGACCGGATGATCTTGAGGCCGTCGCGCAGCCATTGGATGCACGAACCGCCCACGAAGATGCTGCCCTCCAAGGCATATTCGGTCTCGTTCCCGATTTTCCAAGCCACGGTATTAACCAGGCGGCCGGATTTGGGGATCTCTTTTCCCGTGCACGTCATGACGAAAAGTCCTGTGCCGTAAGTATTCTTGATCACCCCAGGCTTCCACCCGCCCTGCGCGAACAACGAAGCCTGCTGGTCGCCGAGGATTCCCGTGATGGGAATTTCCTTTCCCAGAATTTTCTTATCGACCTGGCCGAAGACCGTGCCGCTGTCTTTGACTTCCGGCAGCAGGGATTCGGGAACACCGAAAAGTTTCAGCAGTGAAGCGTCGTATTGCAGCGTGAGGATGTTGAAACAGAGTGTTCGGGAAGCATTGCTGACTTCAGTCGCATGAACCTTGCCGCAGGTCAGGTTCCAGAGGATCCACGTGTCCACCGTGCCGAAAACGATTTCTCCCTTTTCCGCTTTTTGCCGGACTCCCGGAACTTCGTCCAGGATCCAGCGGATCTTGGTCGCGGAAAAATAAGGGTCGAGGAAAAGGCCGGTCTTCTCTTTGATTGAGGCGGACTCGCTGCGCAGTTTCTCACACATTGGAGTCGTGCGGCGGCATTGCCAGACAATGGCATTAAAAACGGGCTTTCCGGTTTTCCGGTCCCAGAGAATCGTGGTCTCGCGCTGGTTCGTGATGCCGAGAGCCGTAATGTTCTCCACCCCCACCAGGGAAGCTACTTCTTTCAGCGCCTTCAGCGCCGTTTCCCAGATCTGCATGGGGTCATGCTCGACCCATCCCGGCTTGGGAAAAATCTGCGGGAATTCGTAATAGGCTTTGGCGAGAATACGGCCGTCCGCGGAATACGCGACCACGCGGTTCCCCGTGGTTCCCAGGTCCATGGCCAAAATCGCTTTCATTTCTCCTCCTTTGCGGTCCCGGCGGTGCGGATGGCCGTGTACTTGCCGATCCGCACCATGATACGGGAAAATTTTTTTTCCAGTCCCGAAAAAAACCACAAGAGGGGTTTCAAAAGGCCGCAGCGATGAAAAAGGCGCGTTTCCGTCAGCGTCAGCGTCCTCAGGCACGTGACTTCCGCGCCGGGAAAACGGGAAGCCAATTCCTGCGGGGGCCATGAAAAGGAAAACAGTTCCGGCGCGTCCGTGGCATTCTGCCTGCCCCGTTCCGTCAGGCGGCGTGCGGCGGGCGCAATCTTGAGCACCACGCGGTGAATCCAGGAAAGGAAATTGTGCGCGGAGGTATAAAAAATGACGACGGGAGCGTCCTCAACGGCCGTGCGCCGGAATTCTCCGATCGCGGCAGGCTGATCTTCCGGCGGCATGTGATAAAGCGAGTGAGACGCCAGCACGCCGCCAAAGACGCCGTCCTTAAATGGCAGGTGCGCGAGGTCGGCCACGACGTAGCGTCCGCGCGCGCCGATCAGCTTCCGCGCCTCGTGAAGGCCCTGGAAAGAGAGGTCCGCGCACACATGCGTACGGAAGGCTTTCCCCATTTCCAGCCGAGGCTCGCCGCCGCATCCCGCGTCGAGGAAATAAGCGCCGCCGTCTTGAAAGTATTTCCGGTAGCGCAATTCGTTGTCACGCATATAGCGCTGGACGTCGGAGGAAAGATCTTCGTGGAGGATTTCCGCGCAGTAACGGCCGGTGGCAGGGTCCCGCCGCCAGCCGTAGGTATCGTAAAAGGTCTTGATGTTATGCCGGATCTGGTCAGAGCGCGGCAAAGAGGTCCTCATGGGCCATCCTTAAGAGGCCTTGGAGGCTTAGCTTTTTTTTCCGTTAATGTCGTCGTCCGCGCCTTTAATGGCCTTTTTGAATTCGCGGATGCCTTCGCCGAGCGCGCGCCCGATTTCAGGCAGGCGTTTTGCACCGAACAGAAGCAGGACAACCAGCAGAATGACGACGATTTCCAGGGGACCTGGCATGCTCATAACGACTCCTTCGCTTTCGTTGACGTTCTAAAAATAATTGCGGCAATACTTGGTCTTCGACTGCAACTGCGCCAGGATTTGGTTACTACGCTCGGACGGAGCCTCGCTGCGTAACCTCCCCGCCTTCGCTGACGCCGGCCTTCGGCTCACGGCTTTTCCGCCCATGAGGGCGGCGCTCACTTGCTTCGAATCCTGCCGCCTCGATTTTTTCGGGGCGGCAGGATTCGAACCTGCGACATCTAGCTCCCAAAGCTAGCGCTCTAGCCAAGCTGAGCTACGCCCCGTAAATCTGGACAGGACAATAATTTATCACGAAAGATTGAATTTGGCATCCAGGAATTTGGCGCTAGAAAATCGAGCGTTCCTTATGGATGCTGAGCACCAGGCCCAGGGCAAGTGCCGTCATAATGAAGGACGAACCACCGTAACTGATGAGCGGGAGCGTCAATCCGGTAATGGGGAGAAGGCCGATGCTCATGCCCACGTTGATCATAACCTGGGAAAACAGGACGGTCAGGATGCCCGCAGCCAGCAGCTTGGCGCGCTGGTCTGTTGTTTGGCCGATCACTTCGAAGATCGCATTAAAAAGCGCGGCATAGCAGAAAAGAAGGAGCGCCGCACCCAAATACCCCCACTCTTCGCCCAGCACGCAAAAAATAAAGTCCGTGTGATGCTCGGGAACGAATTGGAGCTGGCTTTGCGTGCCGTGCAAAAGCCCTTTGCCGAAAAGTCCGCCCGAACCGACTGCGATCTTGGACTGTAGTGCCGTGTACCCCGCGCCAAGGGGGTCCAGATTCGGATTCAAAAAAACAAGGATGCGCTTTTTCTGATATTCCTTGAGGATGCTCCACAAAATCGGCACGGCGGAGAGCCCCAGCACCGCGGCGCCAATCATGTAGCGGTACGGAATCCCCCACAGAAAAAGAAGCACGATCACCATGGGCACAAAAAGGAGCGAGCTGCCCAGGTCCGGCTGACGCATGATGAGGATCTGCGGGACGAACGCCAGCACAAGGGCGATGAGGATGATGCTGTTCTTTTTTTCCCATGAATGATGCGAGCCTAGAAAATTGGCAAGCGTCATGATCGTGGCGATCTTGGCAAACTCCGAAGGCTGGATGATAATCGGCCCGATTCCGATCCAGCGCTGCGCGCCTAAGCGCGTGTGCCCGGCCACCATGACCCAGACCAGCAGGACGAGAGAAATTACATAAAGCAGATAGGAAACGCTGAGCAGCCGGCGGTAGCCCACGAAAGGCACGAGAAAGAAAACCACCAGGCCCGCGGAAGCCCATACCATCTGCTTCACATCGTATTCGGCCGGGTCGCGGTAGGAAGCGCTGCGAATGAAGATGATGCCGATGATACTGAGCGCGGTCATGGCCACAACGAGCGACCAGTTCGTGTCCTTAAGCCACTTTCTGACCATACATGTCTCTCCAGGTTTCCAGCATGCCCTTCACGATCCGCGCGCCCGCGATGCCGCCGGAACCGCCGTGCTCGACGAAGACCGCAAAGGCGAGCTTCGGATGTTCATACGGAAAAAAGCCCGTCATCCAGGCATGGGAATTCAGAGGCGGCGCCTGCGCCGTTCCAGTCTTGGCCGCCATGTGGCCGAAATCCACACGCCCGAGCTGGCCCGTGCCATAATCGGATTGCACGACCTGGAACATGCCTTGTTTGACGATCTCGAAATTGGCTTTCTTGATCGAGAGGCGTTTGTGCTCATGCGGCGCTTCGCCCTCCCCTTCGGGCCAGCGGATGAGATGCGGCTCAACGATCTCTCCGTCCTTGGCGATGATGGACGTCATGCGCAGGATCTGGACCGGGGAGGTCAGCAAATAGCCCTGGCCAATGGCAAAACTGAGCGTTTCTCCCTGGTACCATTTTTCCTTCAGCCGCTTTTTCTTCCAGGCCGAATCAGGAACGAGACCCGGCGCGATATTGGAAGTTTCGAGCCGCATGGCCTCCCCCAGCCCGAGCATGCGCGCGTATTCGGCGATGTCATCCGGCGACAGCCTTTTCCCCACGGAGTAGAAGAACACGTTGCAGGACCTTTCCAGAGCCTCATAAACGTTCATGTCGCCATGGCCGCGCGCAAACCAGCATTTGCGTGGAACAGAATTGGGCGTGAGGTGGAAAAGCCCGGTACAGTGAAAGGTCGTGCTGGGCGTGATCTTGCCCGTCTCGAGCCCCGCGAGCGCAGTCACGAGCTTGAACACCGAGCCCGGCGGGTACGCGGAGCTCACGCCGCGGTCCACAAGCGGCGAAGCTTCGTCTTTGAGAAAGGCCAGGCGCTCTTTGCTGGCGCCCGGCGACACGAAAACGTTCGGATCGTAGGAAGGCGAACTGGCCAGCGCCAGCAATTCGTCCGTGTCGAGGTCCAGGACGGCCACAGCCGCGTGCTGGCCCTGGATCAGATCCATGATCTTTTTCTGGAATTCAAGGTCGATGGTCATGGTCAGATCCTCGCCCGGCACCGGCGTCTTCTCGGAAAGGAGCCGGACCATGTTGCCGCGGGCATTCACCTCGATCTGACGCCCGCCCCGCTCGCCGCGCAGCTTTTCGTCGTAGACCTTTTCGAGGCCCATGCGGCCGACAAGGGAATTCATGCCGTAAAGGAGCTGGTTCTCGTGGAGCTTTTCGTATTCCGCGCTGTTGATCTTTCCGATGAAACCGATGAGATGCGACGCCGTCTGCTGATAGGGATAAAAGCGACGGCCCGAGACCCGGATGCTGACGCCGGGAAGTTCCGGACGTCTTTCTTCGATCTTAAAAGCAATTTCCTGGCTCACGTCCTCTTCGATGACGGCCGGAGCAAAAGGGTATTCCCGGGAAGCGCTCATGCGCTGCTTGATCGCGGCTTCGGTCAGCCCGAGAAGCTTGGAAAGCCGCGGGTATTCGTCGCGGTGGACGTCTTCGGGCGTGGCCACGACGTCATAGGAGGGGCGGTTGGTGGCAAGGGCCCGGTGGTTCCGGTCAAAGACCCGGCCGCGCGGCGCTTCCATGGGGATGAGACGGATGCGGTTCTTGTCGCCGAGCGTGCGGTAATAGCTCCCGTTCCAGACCTGCACGATAAAAAGCGCAAGCGCCAGGACCAGAAGCCCGGTGAACATCGCAATTTTGAGAATCAGAAAACGCATGAATTCGCCTTCAGCGGAAAAGCTCGTACTGCTGCCGGTAGCTCCGCTCGCGGTCGTCGAACAGGATCGACATCAGGAAAAAGAAAAGAGGTGAAATCAACGCCGTGTAAACCGAAGAAATAAGGACCGAGCGCCACGTCATCGTGAAAACCGGGTGGCCGTCGAACTGCGCGGCGCCCGTCGCGATAATGGATTCGATGCCCAGCACGAAAAGAAACGCCGCGGTCTCCTTGACCAGAAGCGACTGGCGATCCATTTTCTGGACGGCCCAGTGGAGGAAAAATGTCATGAGCACGACTGCCGCGGTCTCGATGCCGGCCACCGGGCTCGTCGTGAGGTCGCGCAGCGCGCCCACCAGTCCCGCCAGCGGTAGAAGTTTCGCGCCGGGCCAGTAAAACGCCACGTACAGGATCACCAGATACAGGAAAAGAGGCTGGGCCCCCAGCACCTGGATGAGAGGCGCCACCGTAAGGTCCAGGCACAGCAGCACGAGAAGCAGGACCATCAGCCGGCTTGAGAAGACACGATACACAGGACCTCCTCGATTTTGGTAAATGCCGCGAACGGCTGCACGGTTGCGGACAAATGCAGGCCGTCTTTGCTCTTCTCGATGGCGGTAATCTTTCCGATGCGAAGTCCCTTGGGGAAAAGGCCGGTAGCCCCGGAAGTCAGCACGGTTTCTTCGACCGCGGCTTGGGAATCCAGGCTCAAATAATCCAGGGTCAGCGTCTGAGAACCGTTGCCCGAAGCCAGGCCCTGGCTGCGGCTGTCGGCTGCGAGCGCGCTCACCCGCGCCTCCGGATCCACCAGAAGAATGACTTGCGCCGTGGAACGGCCGGCTTCGAGGATGCGTCCCACCAGGCCCTCGGAAACGATGACCGGCATGTCTTTGCGCAGCCCCTGCTTACTTCCCTTGTCCAGGATGATCGTCTTTTTCCAGGGAGAAAGGTCCCACCCGATCACGCGCGCGGCAATGGTCTTGCCCTTGAACTGGTCGCGGAACTCCAGCAGCTTGCGCAGCCTTTCGTTTTCACGCTCCACCTCTTTGTACTGCTCGAGATGCGACTCGAGCTGGGCGATCTGCGCCCTGTCCTGCTCGAGCTCTTCGATCGTCTTCCAGAAAAGAAAGAAGTAGTTAAAAAAGCCGGAGACATTGTTGGAAACGGAGCTTCCCACGGAAAGAAAGGGGCGCAGGAGGCTTTGGGAGGTCATTTGGACGTCTTGCGTCAGGCCGGGGATGCGGCTGAAGAGGATCAGCGGCAAAAAAGAAAACGCGAGAAAATAATACCGTCTTTTAATCTGCATGAACTGCTGGGCCCGGGTGTTCTAAAGGTGATGAAGCAACTAGGGACACATTATCGCTCACGCCGCGATTACTGTCCACCCGGAGACGGCAGGAAGCTAGGGGTTAATATTCCTTGGTCTGATTATTGTTTACGGCCAGGCGCTTGAGCAGATGGAACTCGTTCAAGTAACGCCCGGTTCCCAGCGCGATGGCGGTCAGCGGATCGTCGGCAATGTGGACCGGGAGGCCAGTTTCCTCGCTGATCAGCTTGTCCAGGCCGCGCAGGAGAGCGCCGCCTCCGGCAAGGATCAGCCCGCGGTCGATCAGGTCGGCGGAAAGTTCCGGCGGCGTCCGTTCAAGGGCAATACGGATGGCCTCGAGAATGGACGACAGCGGCTCGGAAAGCGCCTCGCGGATTTCTTCGCTGGTAATGGTCACGGTTTTGGGAAGGCCCGCCAGGATGTCGCGGCCTTTGACGTCGAGCGTCGTTTCTTCTTCCAGAGGGTAAGCGGACCCGATGCGGATCTTGATTTCTTCGGCCGTGCGCTCGCCGATCATCAGGTTGTAAGTCTTCTTGAGATGGCTCATGATGGCTTCATCGAATTCGTCGCCGCCGATGCGGATCGACTTCGAGAAGACGATGCCTGAGAGCGAGATCACTGCGATTTCCGTGGTGCCGCCGCCGATGTCCACGATCATGTTGCCCGCCGGCTCCTGAATCGGAAGCCCGACGCCGATCGCCGCCGCGATAGGTTCTTCGACGAGATAAACGGGATTGCGCGCGCCCGCGCGTTCGGCCGAATCTTTCACGGCGCGCTTTTCAACTTCCGTGATGCCGCTCGGAACCGCGATGACGACGCGGGGGCTCACGAGATTGCTGGGACGATGCACTTTGCGGATGAAGTAGCGAAGCATGGCTTCGGTGATGTCGAAGTCCGCGATAACGCCGTCCTTCATGGGACGGATCGCGACGATGTTGCCCGGCGTGCGGCCCAGCATGCGCTTGGCCTCTTCGCCGACGGCGAGAACGGTATGCGTGGTTTTATCGATTGCGACGACAGAAGGTTCGCAGAGAACGACGCCCTGGCCTTTCACGTAAACCAGGGTATTTGCGGTACCGAGGTCGATTCCAATGTCACTAGAAAAAAATCCGAGAGCGCGATCCAGCAATACCATAGGTGGCCAGGTCCTTTGTGAGGGAAATTTTCGTTTCCCAAATTATCGAAGCAGATGATGCATCCCTTGAGACGTTTTTGACACAAGACATCATTGCTTGTTACGTGAGGCTGTGTAACGGGATGAATCTTCGTACTGCATCCGGGAACGAAGTGCGGCCAGTATAACGAAAGCCCCCCGGGGTGTCAAACAAAATAAGGCCTTCCGGCTGTTCGGAAAGGCTTACAATACTTACACTAAGCTCCCGTTTTGAGCCGCTGAAAATCGCTGAAAAAACCCGGGTAGGACGTGGCCACACTGGACGTGTCGTCCACCTCCAACGCCCCTTTCATGCCCAGGGAAGCGATGCACATGCTCATGACCGTGCGGTGGTCCCCGAAGCTTCTAACCTTCGCCGGCTTCAGGCTTTCGACGCCTTTGATCACGCAGCCGTCCGGCAGTTCCTGAACTTGGGCGCCCAGCAGGTTCAGGTTTTCGGTCATGGACACAATCCGGTCGGTTTCTTTGACCCGCAGCTCTTCGGCGCCGGAGACCAGGCTTTCCCCTTCGGCCAGCGCCATGGCGGTCATGAGGATGGGCAGTTCGTCGATCAGGCTGGGGATTTCCGGCTTGGAAATGCGCGTTCCTTTGAGCTTTTTTCCCCGAATGTGGAGGATGCCAAGGGGTTCCGGCTCTTGATGGGTTTGCCGGATTTCCAGGTCCGCGCCCATGCGTTTCAGCACGTCCAGAAGGCCCGTGCGCGTGGGATTCAGGCAAACGCCTTCCACGGTTAATTCGGAACCCGGAGTCATGGCCGCGCCGGTAATGAAAAAAGCCGCGGACGAAATGTCGCCCGGGACCTGGCCTTCCAGAGGCTTCAGCGTGTCGGTCTTTTCCACCTCCATCCATTCCCCGGACTTGGAGAAGCGCGCGCCCATGGAAACGAGAAAGCGTTCGGTGTGATCGCGCGATGCCACAGCTTCATGGATGCGCGTCTTGCCGTCGGCGTAAAGCCCCGCGAGAAGCAGGGCGGATTTGACCTGCGCGCTGCCCAGATGATTGTCGTACTCGATGCCTTTCAAAGCGCCGCCGCGGATCGTGAGCGGCGCGTAATTGCCGTTGTCCTTGCCTTTGATCTGGGCGCCCATTTTTTTGAGGGGTTCGGTCACGCGTTTCATCGGGCGTGACGAAAGCGACGGATCGCCACTGAGCACGGCCTCAAAGCGCTGGCCCGACAGAACGCCCATAATGAGGCGCATGGACGTGCCGGAATTGCCGAGATAAAGTTCGGAGGCCGGGGCTTTCAAGCCGCGAAGGCCCGCGCCCTGGACTTCCACCGTCCCCTTGCGCTCGTCCACCTTGACGCCGACGCCCATGGCCTGAAAAGCATGAGCCGTATGCAGGCAGTCTTCGGCCTGAAGAAAATGCGTGAAAAAGCTGCGGCCGGACGCAAGCGCGCCGAGCATGACGCAGCGGTGCGAAACGGATTTATCGCCCGGCGGCGTGTAAATTCCCTTGAAGCAGGACGGTTGAGCTTGCAGCGTGAGTGGAGAAGGCATGGCGGAAATGGCGCTCAGGTGCGCCGGACCCAGACGCGGAGATTCTTCAGGTCTTCGAACATTTTTTCCTGGTTTTCCAGGATCTTTTTCTGGCCGTCTTCGAGGTCTTTGAGGCGTTTCTCGATGTCGCCCAGCCTTTCGGTCGCCGTTTTTTCTTCCGCAAAGGCGGGAAGAACGGGCAGCGCGAGAAATGCGAGAACCGCGAGAAGCAGCGCGGTTATTTTAAAATCACGAGCGGACAACGGCGTCCCCTTCCTGGATCTGCGCCTTGGCGCGCTCTTCCACGATGGTCGCGGCGGAAAAATTATCGTAGAGCTTCTCGACCTCGACCGTGGCCACGTCCTTGCCTTTTTGCTGGACGGCCATGCGCTCGCCGAGCTTTACACTATCCCTTATCCCGATATTCAGGACCACGAAATTAAAATTGCGGTTGACCGTCATCACCTGCGGGCCGGCTTTGGCTTTGGGCTCTTCGGCCGGAGCCGTAGCGGCAGGCGCGGCAGCGGGCGCGGAAGACGGCGCCACGTTTTCCATGTCGCTCGTCAGCGCGTCGAGGCCGGCGGCAAAAGAGCTCGAGGCGGATTCCGGGGATTCGGCGCCATTGGCCGCTGCAGGCGATGCCGCCGCTTCCGCGGGCGCGGCCGGAGCCGGAGCGCTCAAAGCTTCGAGCTTGCGCGCCACTTCTCCGTTCTTGTCTTCCAGTTCCAGCAATTTTTTTTCGACGTTGGAAAAATCAATGCGGGCCCGTTCCAGCTCGCTTTTCACGCCTTGGGTTTCCTGCGAGGCGGTGTTCATCTGGTATTTGACGCGCTCGAATTCGTCCTGAAAAGCCTGGTCGCGGGACTTCAAGGCCTCGCTGCCTGCCAAAAGCTGATTGTAGAAACCTTCCAGGCCGGCGCGCTTGGACTGTTCCGCTTTCAAGGCGCGAAAGAGATACGCGCTGGACGCAGCCGCGGCCACGGAGGCAGCAAGAGAGAGAACGGCCAGCACCTTGATCAGAATGAAACGCGGCGGCTTAGGCAGCTGCGAAGAATTGCGCGGAGGAATGGGAAGATCGAGTTCGGGCTTTTCTTTTTCGGTCGTCTTTAAATGCGCTTTGGCAAGATGCTCGTAAATGGAGGACATCGGGCGCTCCTTCTCGTTCAGGATGCGTTATCGTAGCATAGCGCTTAGGGGAATGCAACGGGCCATCCGTCTTGATCAAATAGATCGGCTTTTCCGCCGCTTTAGTGCAACAAATTCTCGGGATTGGGAGCTTCTCCGGAGCGGGAAGGGTCAAAGCCCTGGATGATTTCCCGCAGCTCCTCGACCGACGTGCAGCGGTTCACCCGTTCGCGGAAACGGGCCGCGCCGGGCATGTCCTTGAAATACCAGCACGCCACGCGCCGCATCTGAAGGTGGGCCGAGCGCGGATTATGGGCAAGCTCCAGCTCCATGTGTTCGACGAGCGTCTGTTTTTTTTCTTCGAACGTGGGCGGCGGCGGAAGCGGACGCCCCTCAAGCGCGGCTTCCACTTCCCTGTAAATCCACGGATTACCGAGCGCGCCGCGGCCGATCATGATGCCGTCGACACCGGAGGTTTTTTTGAGATGCAAAGCGCTTGCGCCGTCGAACACGTCGCCGTTGCCGAAGACGGGGATCTTCACGGCGTCGCGCACGCGGCCCACGGCCTCGTAGTTGGCCTTGCCGGTATACTGCTGCGCGCGCGTCCTTCCGTGCACGGCAATGCCGTCGAGCCCTTCCTGCTCCGCGATCTTCGCGATTTCGCAGGCTTCTTTGCCCGTCTCATCCGAAAATCCGAGCCGCATCTTCACGGTGAGCGGCAGATGGCGGAGATTTTTCACCATCTCGCGGAAAATAAGGCGGGCCTTTTCAGGCTCTTTGAGGAGCGCGGATCCCCCGCCGTGGCCGGTGATCTTGGGAACGGGACAACCGAGGTTGATGTCGACCAGGTCATAGCAGCCCATGTCCTCGACCATGCGCGCGGCTCTTCCCATGATTTCAGGGTCGCACCCAACAAGCTGGCAGCCCACGGGACGGTCTTCCGGAAGCGTTTTCATGAGTTCAAAAGTTTTACGGCTTTCGTTGACGAGGGCGTGCGCGGAAACCATTTCGAGGTAAGCGAGTTTCATCCCGCGGCGGCGGGCGATGAGGCGGAAGGGGAGGTCGGTACAATTTGCCATCGGTGATTGGACAACCACCGATGGCAAATTGAGGTCTTTCAGCCGGATCATTATCCGGAGATTACTTCAGGTGCTTCGAGACAAGCTTCGTCATTTCGAACATGTTCACAACGCCCTTGCCGCCGAAGACGACCTTCAGCTTATCATCCGCGTTGATGTTCCGCTTGTTCTTCGAATCCTGGAGTTTCTTGGACTTGATGTATTCCCAAAGCTTCTTCACCACTTCGCTGCGAGCCATGGGGCCCTTCCCCACAACCGCTTCAAGTTCGGGACTGAGACTCAGGGGCTTGGAAAGCGCTGACCCTTTTGCCATGGATGTTTCTCCTTCTATGGTTGACTTCGGTGTTGAGCGAAGTTTTGAGTTGAATAACTTGATAGTTTGAGTTCGTAAAACGTTGGGTTAGTCTGCCTTTTTCCTGCTTTTTCTACAAGATTTTTTTCTTTTTTTTTCAGCGGGCGGCTCTACGCTGCCTTAACTTCATCGCAAACCATGACTTACGGGCGTCAGACCGGCTGCCTCTCGCCTTTGGCCAGAAGCGACTTCAATTCCTTCATGAAGTGGCTGACGTCCTGAAACTCGCGGTAAACGCTCGCAAACCGCACGTAAGCGACCTGGTCCACTTTGGCCAGCCGCTTCATGATGAACTCCCCTACGGCCGAAGACGGGACTTCCTTTTCGTACTTCTCGTGAAGAAATTTCTCCATGTCATCGATGATCTTTTCCTGGTCAGCCAGGGATACGGGACGCTTGCCGCAGGCCTTCATGACGCCGTCGAGCGCCTTCTTCCGGTCGTACGGTTCGCGGCGCTGGTCTTTCTTGATGAGGTAGAGGGAGATTTCCTCCAGGCGTTCGTAGGTCGTATACCGGCGGTTGCAGTTCACGCATTCCCGGCGCCGGCGAATGGCAAGCCCCTCGTCTGCGGTGCGGGAATCGATAACCTTATCGTTCTCGTGCTTGCAAAAGGGGCAGCGCATGATTTAGCGGTACTTCTCTCCAAGGTCCGGATACAAAGGAAAGCGCGCCGTCAGTTTTTCGACGCGGGTGCGGATATCGGCCAGCTTGGCTTCGCTTTCACGGCCGGTGATGGCCTCGTCGATCAGGCCCGCGATTTCCTTCATTTCGGGTTCCTTCATGCCGCGCGTGGTGACGGCCGGCGTTCCCAGGCGCACGCCCGAGCCTTTGAAGGGCGACTGCTTGTCGAAGGGAATCATGTTTTTGTTGACCGTGATCTTCACGCGGTCGAGCAGGTCCTGCACTTCTTTGCCGTTCATGCCCTTCACCGTGACGTCGACGAGCATGAGGTGATTGTCCGTGCCGCCGGAAACAAGCCGGTAGCCGCGCGCGGCCATGGCTTCGGCAAGCGCCTTCGCGTTTTTCACGATCTGGCCGCAGTATTGTTTGTATTCGGGCTGCAGCGCTTCTTTAAAAGCAACCGCCTTGGCCGCGATGATGTGCATGAGCGGGCCGCCCTGAATGCCGGGAAAAACGGCGGAGTCGATGGCCTTGGCATACGCCTCGCGGCAAAGGATCAGGCCCGAGCGCGGACCGCGCAGCGTTTTGTGCGTCGTGGTCGTGACGATGTCGCAGTACGGCATGGGATTCGGATGATGGCCGCTGACCACAAGGCCCGCGAAATGCGCGATGTCGGCCATGAGCAGCGCGCCGCATTTGTCCGCAATCTCGCGTCCCCTTTTGAAATCGATGATGCGCGGATACGCCGAAGCGCCGAGCAGGATCATCTTGGGCTTGTGCTCGAGCGCGAGCTTTTCGAGATTATCGTAGTCGATGCGCTCGTCTTTTTCGCTGACGCCATAGGAGACGATGTCGTAGAACTTGCCCGAAAAATTCATCTTGTGGCCGTGCGACAAATGTCCGCCGTGCGAAAGGTCCATGGCCAGGATTTTGGAGCCGGTTTCGAGGACGGCCATGAAGACGGCGATGTTGGCAGAGGTGCCGGAATGCGGCTGGACATTCGCGTGCTCGGCGCCGAAGAGTTTCTTGGCGCGCTCGATGGCCAGCGTTTCCACGGTGTCCACGTTCTCACAGCCGCCGTACCAGCGCTTGGCCGGATATCCTTCGGCGTACTTATTGGTCAGCAGCGTGCCCGCGGCTTCCATGACGGCCAGCGACGTGAAGTTCTCGCTCGCGATCAGCTCGATATTCTCGTTCTGCCGGCGAACCTCTTCGGCCACGGCCTTGTAGATTTCCGGGTCCTGCTCCCGCAGGTAGGAATGGGTCTTAGTGTCGGTTTTCATATTCTCGGATTTTGTGAACACGGCGCTCATGTCTGCCTCCCTCGAACGATGTATTAAGCCACGTTGTAATAATGCCTTCGATGTCTTCTTTTTTCGCGATGCCCGAGCCGAGCACCAGCATGTTCGCGTCGTTGTGCTGGCGCGAGAGCCGGGCCTGCTCTTCGGTGTGGCAGAGCGCCGCGCGCACGCCTTTCACTTTATTGGCCGCGATCGTACTGCCGATACCGCTGTGGCAGATGCCGATGGCCTTCACACACTCCCCGCTCGCCACCTTCTCCCCCGCGCAGAACATGGGGTCCGGATAATCGCAGGACTCGGCCGAATTCGTGCCGCAGTCGGCCACATCATAGCCCAGGCGCTTGAGAAGGGCAAAGACCTCTTGCTTCAGATCAAATCCACGGTGATCACAGGCAAACGCGATTTTAGGCATAAGTCCTCAGCCGACGATGTCTTCCCACAAGGCTTCCATTTTTTTCTCGATCATGTTCATGACGTCTTCATAGACGCCCATGCTCAGGCCGATCGGGTCCATGATATTGAGAACGCGCGTCTTTTCCCGCGATGACGGCACCATGCCCGTGATGAACACGTGGTGCTGCTGGCCCATCACGATGATCATGTCCGCGTTCACGACGTCTTCGCGGCGGCACATGCGCGAGCGGTGCTCGGAAATGTCGACCTCGCGGTTTTTCATGACATAGACGGCTTCGGAGGTGGCCGGCATGCCGTTGCGCGTGCCCACGCCGCAGGACATGACTTCGATCTCTTCTCCGAAGCCGCGGCGGTTCAATTCTTCCTTGAGCCAGCCTTCGGCCATGGGCGAGCGGCAGGAATTGCCGGTGCACACGATCAGGATGCGCTTGCGCGGAAAAGCACCGCGCTTGATCTTGTCGACGGCCGCGCGCACTTCCGCGCCGAGGGCGCCTTCACGCAGGATCACGGGCTCTTTGTCGTTGGAAACGTCCACCACCGTCGAGTCCTGTCCCAATTCGCAGGCCCCCGCATCGACCACATAATCGATCTGCCCGCCGAGCTGGCTCATGACATCGTCAGCCGAGCGCGGCGAAGGGCTGCCGCTCATGTTCGCGCTTGTCGCAATGAAAGGTTCGCCCGTGGAATTGATCAGCGCCGTGGCGACAAGATGCCGCGGGTAGCGGATGCCGACTTTCGCGCCTTCCTGGCTCTCGACGATCAGCGTGACGGGCCCGGGCCAGAAAAGACGCGTGAGATACCGGAAGGCCGGCGTGCGTTTGATCCGCAGCTGGTCGATCATGTCCCACTCGCCGATGTGAAAGGAAAACTGTTTGGCGTCGTCGCGCTTCTTGATCGCGCAGAGTTTCCGGGACAGCCCGGCGATGCTCATGGGCGCGCCGATGCCGTAGACCGTTTCCGTGGGAAACGCAACGATCTTCCCTTCTCTGGAAGCACGCGCCACATCGCGCAGCCGCGCCAGGTCGGGGTCGCGGGGGTCCATCTTGAGGAGAACGGTGGTGGTCATCCTTTTACGAGCTGCTCTTGGAGCTTCTTGTTCTTGGCCTGGACCTTGTCCGCCATGTCTTTCTTGAACTGGTCCAGTTTCTTTTTGAAGGCTTCGTCCGCGACACCGAGGATCTGCGCCGCAAGAATTCCGGCATTGCGCGCGCCGGCTTTTCCGACGGCCACCGTGGCCACCGGAATTCCGGCGGGCATCTGGACCGTGGCAAGAAGCGCGTCAAAGCCGTTGAGAGGCGTGGAATTGACCGGAACGCCGATGACAGGAAGCGTCGTGTGCGCCGCGACCACGCCGGCCAGGTGCGCCGCGCCGCCGGCGCCGCAGATGAAAACGCGGAAGCCCTTGTCGCGCGCGTGCGTGGCAAACTCCGCCACCAGATGCGGTGTGCGGTGCGCGGAAAGGACGTGCATTTCGTAAGAAATGCCGAACTCTTTCAAGGCCGCGCCGGCCTCGTTCATGATTTCAAGATCGCTGTCACTGCCCATTAAAATGCCGACTTTGGAACTCATCTCAAAACCTCCATGGCTCTGCGGCCGATGTCACGCCGGTAAAAGGAATGATCGAAATGGATTTTGCCTACGAACTGATACGCCTTGTCGCGCGCTTCCCGGAGCGTTTCGCCGAGCGCCGTGACCGCGAGCACGCGTCCGCCGTCGGAGACGATATCGCCGCCGGCATTGCGCGTGGTGCCCGCATGAAAAACATGAAGGTCCGGAATCTGCTGAAGGGCTTCCAGCCCCGTGATCTTCAGGCCTTTCTCGTAATGGCCTGGATAACCGCCCGAAGCCACGACGATGGTCATGCAGGCTTTCGCATGCCATTCGATGAACTCGGTCTCGAGCTTCCCGTCCGCGATCTGCAGCATGAGCGGCAAAAGGTCGGACTTCATGCGCGGCAGAATGACTTCGGTTTCGGGATCGCCGAAGCGGCAATTGTATTCCAGGACATACGGCCCTTTGTCGGTGAGCATGAGCCCCGCGTAAATGACGCCGCGGTAAGGCGTGCCTTCGCGCGCCATACCCTGGACCATCGGGCGGATCGTCTGCTCGAGGATCTCGGTCAACTTCTCCTGACTCACCTGCGGACACGGCGAATAAGCGCCCATACCGCCCGTATTGGGGCCGCGGTCGTTGTCATAGGCGCGCTTGTGGTCCTGCGCGCTGGCCAGCGGGATGATCTTGTCGCCGTCGGTCAGGGCCAGCACCGAAAGCTCTTCGCCTTCGATTAGCTCTTCGATCACGACTTTCTTGCCCGCGTCGCCGAATACGTTCTGTGACATCATCTGCGTGATGGCATCGACCGCTTCCTGGGACGAGTGGCAGATGATGACGCCCTTCCCCGCCGCGAGACCGTCCGCTTTCACGACCACCGGCATCTCCGCTTCGACAGCATAATGCTTGGCTTCATTTTCGTTGGAGAAGACTTCGTAATTCGCGGTGGGAATGCCGAACTTGTGCATGCGGTCTTTGGAAAAGGCCTTGCTGCCTTCGAGCTTGGCCGCATCGCGCGACGGGCCGAAGACTTTGAGCCCTTCGTCCTGGAAACGGTTCGTGATGCCGGCGACCAGCGGGACTTCCGGGCCGACCACCGTGAGATCGATTTTTTCCTTCTTGGCGAATTTGAGGAGGCCGTCCAGGTCATTCGCG
>DATJFP010000039.1 GCA_035495615.1 Verrucomicrobiia bacterium
GGGCGGTCTTGTGCTGCAGGTCGATAGCCCGAATGTGACAAGCGTCCTTTTGGAACTGACGGATGCCGCGGGCAAGAAAGATACGGCGCGTCTTGTGCAGGTGGATACGTTTGGCAAACGCTGGCTCATCCAGGGCAACGCCTTCTTCGGCATTGATCTGACGAAGATCCAGACTTTCAGCTTTGTGTTTGAAGGAGCTGGTGCGAAGACTCTTAATATCAGCTGGGGTAACTTTGACGCGACGTTAAAGATCGCGCCAGATGCCACGAAGACGGAAGCGGATATCACGAAGCTTCCGCTGCTCAGCACGGGTCAGAGGCCGTTCATCAATGGTTTTGCCAAGGCCGATGGAAGCCTGAGCACGGTTACCGTTCTGAGCGAAAATTTTGCCAAAATTCAGTATTCGGGTCAGAATGAAACCAGCTTCGGCGGCGCCTTCATCGCCTACGATGATCCGACCACCACCAATACGGAGACTTTCAATTATAACGCGGTGTTCCCGAACGGGGTCATCCTGCAAGTCGACAGCCCGAACATCACAAGTGTCCTTGTCGAAGTCGAAGACATCACGGGCAAGAAGGATACGGTTGAACTCGTGCAGATTGAGAATTTCGGCAAGCGCTGGGTGATTCCGGCGAACGGCTTCTTTAATATGGATATGGCGCATGTGAAGACGATGTCGTTTGTTTTCCTCGGCACGGGTCCTGCCACATTGAACCTTGTTTGGGGCGATTGGGCCTTTACGCCGCAAGTCCCGGGCACGCCTTTTAACGAAGCGGACCTGCATAACTTTGTCGAGCGGCCTGATGTCAATGGCTTCGGCGGTAACGTGGACCCGCGCAGAATTCCGGGCTTCATTACGCTCAACAAAGTCAATCCCAGGCAGTTCAATTTCACCTATGATCTTGTCGGTTCCCAGACCGCCTTTGTCGTGACTTCGATCACCAAAGGATTTTTCAACGGCAGCGGCGTGTTCCAAGGAACGCCGCTTTCTCTGCCCGCCAGCTTTACCATGGCCCTTCAGGGGGATTCCAGCGTGGGCGTGCCTCAGAAAGTCCGGGTGAACATTGTCGATACAACCGGTAAAAAAGTGACGCTCGAGCTCCTCATTACGTCGGATCTGAAGAATTATACGATCGATCTGACCAATCCTTCGTATGTGCCGAGCGGCTTCAACCGCGGCTCCATCGCTTACGTGGAACTGGTGGTCGATCGTGACCTCGCCGGCCCTGATGCCCGCCGAGGCAAAATCAACGTCCAGCTCAAGGGCACCTTGAACGTGGTGCCGCTTGTGAATGGCCAGACGTTCGATCAAAACGCCCTCCACGTCTTTAACGAAAAGCCTGACGTCAATTCGTTCGGCGGGGCGGTTGCGTCGAACCAGATTCCGGGATTCATTACGACTACCGTACGGAATCCCCGGGATTTTGATTTCGTCTACGATCTTATAGGCTCTTCCGGTGCTTTCGTGGTGACGAACATCACCAAGGGATTCTTTGACGGCAGCAATAATTTCCAGGGGACCTCGCTGGCGCTGCCGTCTGTACTGCAAGTCGCGCTGCAAGGCGATTCCGCCATCGGCGTGCCTCAGAAGGTCCGCATCAACGTGATCGACGTTACGGGCAAGACCGCCACGTTCGAACTTGTGGTGACTTCGACCTTACAGAATTTTTCTCTGGATCTTTCCAATCCTGATTTTATCCCTGCAGGTTTCGATCGCAGCCACGTGGCCCGCATCGAAATGATCGTGGACCGCGCTTTGGCGGGAGCGGATGCGCGCCGCGGTAAAGTGTACGTGAAGGTCGGCGGCATTCTGAATTTTATCCCGCAGGTTACGGGTCAGACCTTTGATCCCTCCACGCACCATGTGTTCAACGAAAAGCCGGATGTCAACGGATTCGGAGGCAATGTGGATCCCCGCCGCATTCCGGGCTTTATCACAACGGTGGTCCGTGGTCCGAAGGACTTTGATTTTACCTACGATCTGGGCGGATCTCAGACGGCTTTTGTGGTCGCGTCCATTACCAAAGGCTTCTTTGACGCGAATAACGTGTTTCAGGGCCAGACGCTCGCGCTGCCGCAGGTGTTGACGATGTCACTGCAGGGCGATTCCTCTGAAGGTGTTCCTCAGAAAGTACGCGTCACAATCACTGACAAGACGGGAAAGAAAGCGACGTTTGACGTGCTTCTGACGTCCAGCCAGCAGAACTTCTCATTTGACCTGAATAATCCGGACAATGTTCCGGCCGGCTTCAACCGCAACGAAGTGGCCCGAATCGAATTTGTCGTGGATCGGACGCTTGCCGGCGCCAGCGCGATTCGCGGGAAAGTGAAAGTGAAGGTCGGAGGCATCTTGAATTTCGTTCCTGTTCTTGACGGGCAGACGTTCGATGCCGCTGCCATTACGGCTCATGCGAATAATCCGAACGTCACTGCGACGGGATCCAACGTGGTTCCTAACCGTCCGGCCGGTGCCATCAGCCTCAATCAGATAAGCAGCGATGAATTCGAGTATGCGTACAACCTCCAGGCCAGCGATTCCGCCTTCACGTTTGTGAACATCAGCGGGGCGTCGCCGGAAACCTTGCCGGAGAGTTTCGTGATCGCAGCACGTGGGCACGAAGGGGCAAAAGTGAAAGTCGAAATCAAGGACATCAATGGCAAGCTGGCCACGTTTATTTTGAAATTGCGTCCCGCTTACCAGAATTACGTCCTGGATCTTTCGGCTGCCAATGTCGTTCCCGGCTTCGACCGTACGAAAATCGCTCAGGTCGTGTTTGTAGAAGACCGCAGTCTGGCGCCTGTTCCGCCGACGGATCTCGTGCAGATCATGACCAAGGGCGTGCATTTTACGCCTCCGCCTCCACTGGCTCCGGAACTTCTGGCCGTGAAAGCGGACCTCGTCAGTCGTGGCGTTGACTTCTTCGAAGTCGGCGCGGGCATCGATCCGACCACGCATTTTCCGTACGACGCCATCAACGATACAGGGGTTCTGGAAGACAATTCCAAATTCACGCAGCCCACGCTCATCGGTTTCTATCTTCAGATGCTTGCGGATGCCGTGAATGGCAAAATCGACTTCAATGGAAAAACGCAGACGCAGCTTCTGACCGAAATCAGTTTCGTGATGGATAAACTTTTAAGCGCTCAGACGCAATTCGGCTGGAATGGTCTTCTGCCTTTCCTGGATCTGCAGCCTTATGAAGCGAGCAAGAGCGAATGCGATGCCTCTCATCCCGGGACGGAAGTGTGCGTGGGGCTGGGGGACAATGCGAATCTCGCTCAGAGCCTGGCCGTCATGGTAGGCGCGCTCGAACGTGCCGGCCTCAGCGGCTCGAATCTGACGACTGCCAATTCCGTTGCTACGAAAGTCGAACAGTTCCTCGATAATCAGGAAGACGGCTATCAGGCGTTCGTCCATCCGATCTTCGGTGTGTTCCGCAGTTCGGTCAACACGGAAAATGGTAATTTCAATTCGTTCGTCGACCGTATCGGCGACGAATTCCGCGGAGCCGTGGCCTTCCTGAAGGTCAGATTCCCGAGCCTGCCCGATACGGTGTGGGACAACCTCGCGACCGTTGTTCGCACGTATCAGACTCAGGACGGGAAAAGCGTGACAAACCTCGCGGCTTTTGACGGAAGCATGTTCCAGATTTATTGGCCGAGCTTGCGCAACAACGAACGGGACTTCATGGGATTCCGCAATGCCCTTTACAATCAGTTCGTCGCGCATTCGGACTTTGCCTCAAAGTTCCGGATTCCCGGCTTCTTGTCCGCCGCGGAAACCCCGGACAATCACGAATATGTCGGCGATCTCGGCGTTCGTGAAATCGCGGAATGGGCTTTCTCGGATCCCGTGAACGGTCTGCTCCTCATGGATACCGGCTCGACCTATGCCCTGGCCTCGGCTTTCCAGGCGGCGCCCGAAGAAACGATGACCTGGCTTAAAGCCATCAGTGAAATCCAGGGAATCAAGGGCACGTACGGTATTCTCGACAGCGCTCGTTCGGCCACGGAAATTGCCAAACGCTGGCTGGGCATCGACCTTGCCTCGACTGTGCTCGGCCTTACCGGAGCCGGTCCCGACGATTTCGAAACTTATCTCCGCAAACGGGGATTGGAGCTCAACTACAACCTCCTTTACGACGAAAAGAGCAGCGCTCTGGGAATCAACAAGACGAGCGGTACGATCACGGCACCGCCGCAATTCCCGGACCGTTCTTTCGGCGTCTTAAGGAATTCTCACATCTCCAGTATCGAGAATTTCCATCTCACCAATGAAGCCGACAACGACTTCCGGCAAGGAGCTCACTTCAAATTTGGACAACTGCCCTCCGGCTTCGGCGGGGTGGTCTTCCATATGAACGCTCCGTTCAACGCAGTTTCGAGCCAATTGGTCATCCAGTATTCTGTGAAAGACAATCCGGGACCGATTAAGCTGGAATTCCAAGATGCTTCAGGCCAGAGCCTCTTCACGAAGATGGTCAGCCTGCAGGATCAGACTAATTCCAGGGCCGTTCAGAAACTGACTGTCGATTTGCCCAATGATCCGGCGCTTGCAAACGTGGCCAAGGTGGTTGTGATCATCGAACAAGGGCAGTCGGGCGGAGATACGAGCGGAGAGTTCCTTTTCCATGCCATGGATTTCCAGCATGTGAGTTCATAAAGGGAAATTCGCGCTTTCCAACCCCCATCAAGAAAAGCCGTTTTAAGCCGATGAATGCTTGGGTTAAATCGGGCAAAAGACCTCCTCAATTCCTCAGGGATGGGGAAGGGATTCTTTTCTTAACCCATTTCAATTCAAGGGCTTAGATTAAATACTAACCCGGCCGTCGCCTTGCAAGTCGCGGTTCCGTCACGTATACTTTTTTCAAAAGGGGATATCACCATGAAAAAATTTTCGATTTGGGGTCATTTCGTCCTTTTCATCGCAAGTCTTGTCTTCCTTCCCGCCATGGCCCAGGCCGCGATCGTCGTTGACGCCAATTTCCAAGGCACGCTCGTCATTACGACTCCTGAGGGTGAAATCAACCTCGTCGAGCCGGGAGACGCGATTCCGGAAATCAAATCGGGTTCGATCTTGGAGGTCTTTGACGGCCAGTTCAAGGTTACGACGGCTGAAGGCGACAACGTTGAACTTTCCTGCCTGGAAAATGATGCCTCTGCTTCAGGCGCCTCGGCTTTAGTTCTCGCCTGTGGCGACAATGCCGGTTCTCTCAAAGTCGAAACGGGCAATGCGACTATCGTGGACCCGAGCGGGCAGCAGATCCAGGTTCCTGCCGGCACCACGCATGAGATTAAATTGACGGTGACGGAAGAAGCGGATGCAACGGCGGCCGGCGATGAGATCGGAACTTCGATCGACAATCCGGGCGCTGACGTCGACAGCACGAACATCGACGCTACCGATGCGAATGCGAACGTAACGGACAACCAAGAAAACCCTTCAACAGCCTCTTTGTAAACCGTGCAAAGAATTTTACGCTGGATAGTTTTCACATCACTCGCATGGGGCGTATTCGCTCCCTATGCCCGAGCTGATTTCCAGCTGACGGACGCCATCAAAGAATTCGGAGAAAGGCGTTTCGTCGATCTTCCTCCTGCCCGCCTCAAAGCCGGCCCCGTCATCGTCCATCCTTCCATGCGTAATAAGGTGGAGTACGACAGTAACGTTTTTCTGGAAGACACGGACGGCAAAAAAGATACGATCTTCGAAGTTTTGCCCGGTGTGGTCCTGGATCTGCCCGTCAATAAACACCGCGTGACCGTGGGCTATGAAGCGGACATGGAATTCTTTGGCAAGGGGCGAGACCGGACCCAAAACGATCAAAATCAGAATTTTTTTACTCTCGCCAATTTTCATTTTACGAACGGGTATGTAAACGTCCTCGAGCAGCTTTCGGAAACTTCAGGCCGCGCGGGAACGACCTTTACTTCCCGCATCCCGCGATACGATCAATCGATTTATCCAAAGATCGGGTACCGCTGGAAACGCCTCATCTTCGAAGAAGGGTTCCGCCATCAGGTCCGGGATTTCCGCAGGCAGGTCGACGATTCCCTCGACTTTCAGTTCACCGAGTGGACGAGCGTCATTTTTTACGATTTGTTCGCGCGACTCAAGGCTCTCGTGGAATACCAGCTGGCGCAGATCGACTACGATGACAGCCCTACGCGGCAAGGAACCTTCAACCAGTTCCGCATCGGTCTGGAAGGGCAACCCCTGCCTAACCTGACAACGAAAATTCGTATCGGCCCGCAGTTCCGAAATTATCAGACCAGCAGCAAGCCCGATTTCTATTCCTGGGTGGCGGATATGTCTGTGGAATACCAAGTGCGAAAGAACTGGAAGGTCAGCTTGGACCTCACCCGCAAAGCCGTGGAAGCTACTTTCTTTGACATTGCTTACTATAAGCAGCATCTGGCCGGGGTGGGCATCGCCTACCGGATCCGTCCGGCGTGGGAAGTCTTTACCAAGACGCGTGTTTACCGCCAGGATTATGCGGAAAGGGCCACCGTCGGCAGCCAGACGGGTTACAGGCACGACCGGTATTTCAATATCAAGACGGGCCTGCGCTATGAGCCCCGCGACTGGATGCAGTTCGAGCTGGCCTATGAGCTCGCCAGACGCCATTCCAATTTTTCGACTTTTGGTTATACGGACCATATCATTTCCCTATCGTCAGCCCTCCTTTATTAAGGGCAATTTACTTTTATTCCGTCCTGCCGTTAATTAATTTTTGAGGTATTGAAATGGGAATCGTATCGAAGATTGCCGCTAACATAAAAGAGCAAAAGGCCTCATTCATGATCATTCTGGCCTTTCTGTTGTCTGCCATTTTTTGCCCTCCGAGCCAGGCTGCGAAGAAAGAAGTCGATTCTCAAAGCTATAAGATTGGGGTCGGCGACCTTTTAGGGGTCGAAGTCTATGACGAGCCGGATTTGACCAAAGAAGTCCGAGTTCTGACGGACGGTTTTATCTCATTCCCGCTGCTGGGTTCGATCCAGGCCCAAGGCAACACCGTGCGTAAGCTTGAAAACATGATCCGCGATAAGCTTGCCGCCAAATACCTTGTGAATCCGCAAGTCACCGTCTTTGTCAAAGAATTCAGCAACGTGTTCGTCTCAGGCGAAGTCAAAAATCCCGGGCCGTTTCCCATTTACGGCACGCTGACGGTTTTCGAGGCCATTACGCTCGCGGGTGGATTTACTGAAGTCGCCAACCCGTCAAAGGTCCGCATTCTTCGCAATGAAAAAGGCCATGAGACGAGTTTCGAAGTGGACATGCTTCGATTCACCAAAAAGGGCGATTCGTCGCAGGACATGGAGCTGCAGGCTAATGACCGCGTCATCGTGCCCAGGAGCTTATTCTAAAAGGAAATCATGACCGAACTTTTAACGCACGGCGAAGTCCATCTTCAGGACTACCTTTACATCCTGCGTAAAAGGGCGTTCGTCATTTTTGCGACGTTTGCCCTCATCGTCTGTGCCGGCGTCTACCTGACCTTTCGCGCCCAAATCCTTTACAAAGCGACGACGACCATCATGATCGAAAAAGAAAACCCGAATGTCGTCGACTTCAAAGAAGTCATGGCCTTCGATTCTTCTTCGACGGATTATTACCAGACGCAGTACCAGATGCTGAAAAGCAGGTCTCTTCTGGAAGAGCTTATTGAAGTCGAGCGTCTCGACGAAGATCCTTACCTTCGCGGCATGAGAAAGGGAGGCCTGAAAAAACTCATCAAGCGGCAGAAATTCCTTGCGGGCCTTCTGGGACCGTTCCTTCAAGAAAGGTCTCTCTCTTCGCTCATCGACAAGCGGATAATCTCAGTAGACCCCGTGCGCAATTCCCGGCTCGTGTATGTCAGCATGACCCATCCGGACCCAAAAAAAGCGGCGCGCATGGCCAATTCGCTGGTCAATCTTTTCATCAAGCGCAACCTTGAGAATCGCTTTTATATTTCCAAACAGGCCACAGAGCTGTTGTCCGGCCAGCTGGAAGAACTCAAAGTCAAAGTTTCGCTCGCGGAAAAGAATCTGCAGACCTACAAGGAAAAGCACGAGCTCATCAACATTCCTTCCATCCGCGAAAAAGACGACTTCCTGCAAGAGGCCCGCCTCGAGCTCGTCAAGATGCAGGCCGAGCAGGCAAGGATTGCGACGCGTTATCTGCCCGCGCACCCCAAGTATATCAACATCAAGTCCCAGATCGATGCATTGAAGGGGAAGATCGAGGAAGAAGAAGCGAAAAAACTGAGCCTCGGCGCCGTGGCGATCGATTATGCCCAGCTGGAGCGTGAGGCCGACAGCGCGCGGCAGATTTATGAGACGCTGCTGTCGCGCTTCCAGGAAATGCACAGCGAGGCTAAAACTCAGGCCAGCAACGTCATGGTCGTGGACATGGCGCAGCCTCCGGAACGGCCGTTCAAGCCGCGGCCTTTCCTCAATCTGATGATCGCCGTCCTCTCGGGCATTTTTTTCGGCATTATCCTGGCGTTTTTCTTCGAATATCTGGACGCAACCATCAAGGTCCCGGACGACATCGAAAAAGGCCTCGGGCTGGAACTTTTCGGAATCATTCCCAAGTCCGCCAAGGACAAAAACGGCCCCTTGGGCGGCGAGATCTTTCTTTCCACGGGAAAACCTTCGCAGGCGACGGAAGCTTTTCGCGCGCTCAGGACCACGCTGCTTTTCAAGCTGCGCCATATCACCGGCTGCCGCGTCATCGTGGTCACAAGCCCGAATCCCTCGGAAGGCAAAAGCACGGTCAGCCTGAATCTCGCGGCGGCCTTCGAACAAAATCATCTGAAGGGCCTGCTGATCGATTCCGACCTCCGCAAGCCCAAACTCCATTCCCGCATCGGCGTCGCGCATGACAGCGGCCTCACCGACATCCTCGAAGGCAAGGTCAAACCGGACGACGTGATCCAGAAGAACGTCCAGGGTGTGGGTTTTGACTTCCTGACTTCGGGAACGCATTCCAACCGGCCAACGGAACTGCTGGGCGGACGCTCCATGGCGGCCTTCATCGAGGATATGAAGAAGCAATACGACGTGATCATTATCGATTCGCCGCCTTTTCTGGCCGTTGCGGACGTCGCCGTCCTCAGCGAATACATGGATTCCATGATCGTGGTCACGAAATACCAGCAGACCGAGAAGCGGCACCTCAAGGAAATCAAACGACGTTTCGCGGAACTCCGCAATAAGATCGTGGGCGTCGTGATCAACCAGGTGAGCGTGCAGGAACGCGATTATTATTACCACCAATACTATTATTACGGCTACGGCGATGCGGCAAAAAAATGAGCGCCGCGCGTACGCTCGTCCTTGAAGCCGGAATTGTCTTCGGTGTTTTTTTTGCTCCTCTGGCCTTCGGCGCTGTTTACCCCTGGGGCGTCCTGGCTCTCTCCGCGCTGTTCTTTCTTCTCTTTTGCCTGAATTCCGACACGCTTCTTCAGTTCCCTTCGCTGCCCGGCTATTTTCGTTTTTCGATTCTTCTCGTGCTGGCGTGGGTTCTCGTTCAGACGCAATTTTTTTCCGTCAGCCCGCAGCAAAGCCGGCTTGAACTTCTCCAGTGGCTGTCGTTCGCGGCGCTCTTCATGCTCTGCCTCAAACTACCGAGGACAGCCGTAATCTGGATTTTCTTTTTCATCGTCCTGGCCGGAACGCTGGAATCCGTCTACGGCCTCTACGAAGTCCTATCCGGCAAGGAAATGATCCTCTGGCATTCCAAGGAATACCACCGCGGCTTTGTTACGGGCACTTACATCAACCGCAACAATTACGCGGGATTCATGGAAATGGCGCTGGGCGTGCATGGCGGCCTGATGCTCCGGGCCTTTCACAAGAAACAGGGGAGTTTCGGCGCAGTCCTGCTTCTTCTGCTCGGCGTGTCCATGTTCGGCTTGATCAAAAGTGGCTCGCGGGTCGGCCTCATGGGCTTTCTCCTTTCGATCGGTTTTCACTCGCTTTTTTTGTGGAAAAAAAACGTCAAGGGATGGTTTGCGCTGCTCTTTATCCTGCTCGCGTGCCTGGGCGCCGGGGCCGCGCTGGGATGGAGCACGCTGTCCGCGCGCTTTCTGGAATTCGGAGCTTCTCTGAAGACTCTCGACGGGCGATTGATTGCCTGGCACGACATGATCCCGATGCTGCGGCGCTATGCTTTAACAGGAACGGGCCTCGGAAATTTTCAGTGGGTTTTTCCCGCTTATCAATCCGACCGGCTGCTTTACGGCTGGCAGCACGCGCACAACGATTACCTGGAGCTCGCCGCGGAGCTCGGCGTGCCCGCGGCCGCGGTCTTGATTACATCTTTCCTTTCTTTATGGGGGGCTTCCCTATCCCAGGCTGACCGCAAGGATTTTTCGTCATTCGTCCTGGTTCTTGGGGGATTGGCGGGAGCGGGAAGCGTGGCGCTGCATGGATTTTCCGACTTCAATTTTGCCATTCCGGCCAATGCGATGACGTTTGTGCTCATCCTGGGCCTGGTCACGCGCCTGCTCCAATTCAACCGGCAAAAGATTTTGATCAAAAAAAATTATGATTAAATACCCAAACATAGCCGTTGCGGCCGCGAGCGTTATTTCCGGGCTTTTATTTCTGCTTTGTTCGAGCCTGACATGGGCCGGTGTTTACGCTTACCAGGGATCGCTCGCCTTTAAAGCGGGTGATTACGAGACCGCCGAGACGCTGTTCGACAGGGCCTCGGCTTTAGGGTGGAGCGATCCGACAAGCCTTTACGAAGAGGCGCAAAGCTTCTGGAAAAAAGGGCTGGCGAAGAAAGACGTTCAGTCGATCGGCCGCGCGCGTGACAAATTCAGGGAAACCGTGCGCTGGGTGCCCGTTTTCAGTAAGGCGCGGCTTTTGCGGCTGCAGGCCGAGGCTAAAATGGCCGCGCTGGAAAAACGCCCGATAGACGCCGCAGCGTGGGCGTCCTGGGAAAAGGAAATCGAATCCATCGTCGACGAACAACCCAACAATGCCTGGATCAACTACATGGCGGGAACATTTCTGCTTTCCCGCGGGGGAGCGCTGGATCCGGAGGAACAACTCCGCGGCGCCGCCTTGCTCAAAAGAGCCGTCGATATTTATCCCGAGCATTACACCAAGCCCGCATTGTCTTTCCTCTGGCCGCAGCTGCATGACGATGCGCTGCTTCGCAGCGTTGCAGGCGACGGCTTTGCCGCGCTCGCGCGGCTGGTTTCCTTTTATGAGCAGCGTCATTTGTGGAAGCAATGGCATTACGCCTATAGCGATTATCTCGAAAAACGCCGCGGGGAATACAAGCGCCTGACCGGTGAAGCCCTCGCACTCATGAAAACGGGCGCCTTCGCCGCCGCCGCGATAAAGTTCCGCCAAGCGGCCTGGGTTGATCCCGCGCCCGCGATGGCCAAAGCAGGGGAGGCCGTCGCGATATTTCATGAAGACGAAGTTCTGACCCAGCACGCGCGGGAATGGATCCGGGAAGGCCTCGAGGAAGAAAGCCTGGACGGCCTGGAGGAATTTTTGGAACCGCTCGTACCCCGTTTCAAAGATCCTTACCTGAAAGGCCTCTATTTCAGCCGGCAGGGAAATCACGAAAAAGCGCTGGAGTCTTTTGATCAGGCCGGCGAAGGCGGCAAATATCGATTTTGGTACAAGGCTAAGTCGCTGGCAGCTTTGGACCGGCGTGAAGAAGCGGTCAAACTGCTGGCAGGCCGTATGGCCGAAAAAAAGGCCGGGCTGCGTGAGCTGCTGCTGCTGGAAGCCTGGGCTCCGGATCCCGAAATGAAGGCCCTTGCGTCGGCCGCCGTGCAGGCGGGGGAAACCCGCTCGCTCGGCCCCCAGGCCTGGCAATCCAAGGCCTTCCGCCAAGGCATCTTGAACGGTCCGGGAGAGGCCGGCGCGGTCGTGGCGCTGGAACCTGGCCAAGCCTCGATATGCGTGGCCGCCCGTCAACCCGAAGCGGCCGGAGCCCCGGGCGCTTTGCTTTTCCGGCTGGGCGCGGAAATCGTGGGAACGGGATATGTCCAGGGAACCCGGTGGCAGCCGGTTTGTTTCGAGGTTCAAACCGCGGGCGGAAAATACTGGCTCAGTGTTTCGCTTGCCGGCGCTGCAGAAAAAACGGGTTCCAGCGTCCAGCTCGGGGCCCTTCGGGTCAAGTCAGGTCAGGAAGTAACCACATGAACCTCAGTCCTTTTTTGCTTACGCCATTTTTTGTGATCATCGGGCGCTCCGGCGGGCTGATCGTCCCGTTTTTCATCGCGCACTTCTACGGCGTCAGCCGCGAAACCGACGCCTTTTTCTTCGCCAACGGCATCATCATGTTCCTGTGGGGCGTTTTCCAGCAGGTTTTCGAGACCGTGCTTCTGCCCTACCTTGCCGAGCAGAAAAGAAAGAGCGCGGGACACATGTTCTTTTTCGTGAGGCGGGTTCTTTACACGGTGCTGCCTCTTCTCGCCCTGGTCTGCATCGGCCTCAAATTTTTTCTGCCGCGGCTTTTGAGCGCGACAAGCGGTCTCGATCCGGACATGGCCAGCCTGGTCACCCTGATCTACACTTTTTTAGTGCCGTTCCTCCTGATGACGGTTTTCGTTTCCGCGGTCAACGGCATTCTGAATACTTACAAGGTCTTCTGGTTTCCCGCGGTGTCGCCGCTGATCCGGTCGCTCGTCATCGTGGCGTTCATGTTCCTTTTCCACGACAAACTCGGCATTCATGCGATCAGCGCGGGGTTTGTGGGCGGCGAATTCCTGCGCTGGGCCGTGAGCCTTTACCTGCTTTTCCACCTGGGCCTCTGGACGGGCAAGAATCTGGCGGCTCCTTCCGACGGCCAGGGGGACGCGAGGAGTTTCTGGGGCCAGTCCGTTTACCAGGTCTTCGCCCTGGGCGCTGTCCAGCTGATTCCCTTGCTGAACCAATGGTATGCCTCGTGGCTGGGCGTGGGGGATTTGAGCATGCTGAATTACGCAGATCGTCTCTATCAAATCCCTTTCCAGCTTTTTCTGGCCGGGCAGTCCCAGATTTTCCTCTCGCATTGGGCCGACAGTTATTACGAACAAAGCAAGACCGACTTCCGGCGCCGCGTCCAAAGGGACATGGCGGTCACCTTGGGCGTCGTGACCCTCTTCGCCGCGGGCTGCTGGCTCAGCCGCGGCCTCCTCGTTCGCCTTTCGCTCGGATTCGGGGAAGTGAAGGGAGCTTCTCTCGAGTCTATTTCGTCCCTGTTCGGTGTCCTTATCATGGGATTGGCTCCAGCCGTCATCAATACGCTTTTGCTGCGAGTCCTGTTCGTCATGCGCCAATCCGCGGGATTCATGGCTCAGTCGGTCATCAAGCTGGGGCTGCAGCTTTTACTCAACGGCCTTCTGATGAAAGTCTACGGCCTGCAGGGCATTGCCATCGCCACGATGCTGAACGTGACGGTGACGACCCTCGGCCTGTACGCCTACATTTTATTTTTGTGGAAGCGGCAAAGCGTATGAAAAAAATCCTTGTTGCCAATCTTGCTTCGCCCGCAAATCCCGGAGACCAGGCCATCCTGAAAGGGACGCTCAAGCTCTTCCGGGAAGTCTGGGAGCAACCGGCGGTTACGCTTTCGACGCGCGCTTTTTCTGAAAAAGCGGTTTATGAAGCCTGCGGATGCCGCGTTGTGCCCAGTTATCCGGATGTCGATTGCCTGAGTATGGATGATTCCCTGGGCAAGATGATGCGCATTCCCCAGGCGCTGTTCCGGCCCGGGCTTTTGCGGTCCGCGGTGCGGGAATCTGACGCGGTTTTCCTCGCGGGAGGCGCTTACTTCTATTCTTACCGTTCCTGCCTGCCCGGGCTGACCTACCTGGCCCATTTGAGCGCCGCCTGCTGGGGCCGCCGCTTTCATAAGCCTGTGATCCTGCTGCCGCAGTCCTACGGACCGTTCCGCTCCGGGCTGGCAAAGAAATTTTTTGACGATGTCGTGGCCGCGGCCAAAACCGTTTTCTACCGTGAAGAAATCACGGGCAATTTTTTGAAGCGCGAATATCCCGCGCACCAGAAAAAATTTCATTTCCTCCCCGACCTCGCGCTTTTCCTGACCCGGGAAGAACTTCTCGGCGCCAGCGCCTTGCCGCCGCGCGGCCGGACGATCGGCGTGACGCTGCGGCCCTGGGAAGCGGGGAAAAAAAACGTCGAAGACTATATCCGCATTTTATCCGGCCCTCTCTATGCACTGGCCGCGTCTGAAAACGCGAAGGTCCGCATCATCGTGCAGGTCCAGGACCGCAAACGGGGAGAAGGGGACGAGGCTGTTTCGCGGCTTCTGGAAACGCGGCTGAAGTCTTCACTGGGCCCGGAACGGGTGGAGTTTTGTACGGCGCAGCCCTATTTCGGCCTCCCGGACTTATGCCGGCTTTACGCGGAATGCGACCTCATGATCTCGATGCGGCTTCATTCCGCGCTTTTGTCTTATGTCGTGGGCACTCCGGCGGTCGTGGCCGGATATCAGCACAAGGCCGAAGGCATTCTGAAGTCCCTGGGACTCGAAGGCCTTTACCTGGGCGGGTTCGACGAGTTGGAAGACGGCGCATTCAAGAACCAGTTGGAAGCGGTATGGAAAGAGCGCGCGATGTGGTCCGAACGGATCGCGCAGGCGCTGGCCAAGGCGCGGATGCTCATCCTGTCGCGATTCAAGGAGCTTGCCGCATGAAAATCCTCTACGCCCATCTTTATGATGCCCGGTACAGCATGGGAGGCGCCGAAAAAGTGCTTTATGACCTGGCCGTGACCATGAAAGAGCGGCGGGGCCACGAGGTGTCGTGCGCCGTGAATCCCGGCCAATTGGCCAAGGCACTCAGGCATCGCGGCATCGAAGTCCGGGAAATCGCGCTGGAAAAATACAAAACGCTCAAGACGCTGGAGGAATTGCGGCGCATGATTCGGGAAATCTCGCCGGACGTGATCCATTCCCATCACCGCTTCACGACGTTCCTGCTGGATGTTTTTTTTAAAAGGAAAATCCCGGTCATTCACACCGAGCACGTTTTGAGAAACGATAAAAAGTTTCTGTTCCGTGCCGGAACCATGGCCACGGCCGTGCACGAAACCGTCGGCAAGAATTTGATCCAGGAATTCCGGGTGCCCTCGGACAAAGTGCGTGTCATTCCCAACGCGGTCCTTCCTTGCTATCCGAGAAGGGACATTTTGCCCGAGCTGCGGCGCGCTTATCCCCGCCGGGAAGGAGAAGTCTTTGCCGCGTTTACCGGCCGGCTGGAAGAACAGAAAGGCCACCGTTATCTCATTGCCGCGGTGGCGCGCCTCGCGGCGGGAGAAAAAAAACGCCTTCGTATCTTCCTGCTGGGAGACGGAAGTCTGGAGCCCGCCCTCAAGCAGCAGGCGAAGGACGCGGGCGTGACCGACAATTTCGTTTTTCTGGGGCATACCGACCGGGTCGCGGAATTTCTGGCGCTGGCGGATTTCTTCGTGCTTCCCAGCCTTTGGGAAGGCATGCCGCTGTCCGTCCTTGAAGCCTTCAGCGCGGCAAAGCCTGTGCTCGCTACGGACATTCCGGGAACGCGGGAGCTGATGGACGCCGCCACGGGGAGGCTCGTGCCCGCGCGTGACCCCAAGACGCTGGCCGCAGCCCTGTCCGAATGGATCAACGCGCCGGGACTCTTGAAACCGCTCGGCGAAACGGCTTTTAAAAAATGGCAAAAGGAATACGCCTTTGACGTGATGGTCTCTCGTTACGAGGACCTTTATAAGGAAATGGCCGCGAAAGGAAAATCGTGAAAGATCCGCTTTTGAAAAAATGGCGTTGGGTGATGATGGGCGCCGGCGCCTGGTGGCTGATGGGGCTGAACCTCTTTGTGTACCACCTCTCCGCCTTCGGCCTTTTCATGGAGGCCATTCACCGGAAGAACCGCCAAAACGCCGGGGTGTACATGCCTGCGTCGGCGAGGTTCCTTGTGGCCATTGCCGTCATTTATTCTTTTTCGATCGTCATCCACCTGTCCAGCGCCGACTCAAGCCGCATTGTCGCGGCCGTCTATAACCTCAGCTTCTGGATTATGGGCGCGATGATCGTCGTGGTCATGGCCAACAATTTCCGGTCCGAAATGATTCCTGACATCCTGGACGGCTTTTACGCCCTTTCCTTTTTTGTCGCCGTGGTTTCTTTTTTGATCCTTGCGGCCTGGATGAAGGGCATCCGGGACGTCACTCTGCCTTCGCCGTTGTATGGGCTGGCCAGCCATCTCGGGGACACGAATCTCGTCAAAGACTCGCTGCTCATCCGGCCGCTCATGTGGGACTGGTTCGCGTCCGTGTCCCGCCCGCGCTTCAATGTTTTTTCGCCTTATCCGACCGCGGCAGGCGGCTGCATCATGATCATCCTCCTTATGATCCTGACCCGCGCGGTGCTCCTGCATAAATTGAAAAACGCGGTTTTCATCGGCGTCTTTGCCCTGAGCTCGCTGGGTTTTCTCATGACACTTTCCCGCATTTCGATCCTCGCATTTTTGGTCGCGTTTTTCGTGGTTTTCCTGGTCGAGAAAAAGAATTTTGTGATATGGCTTCTGGGCCTCGTCTTCGTGCTGGTGATCTGTTATCCGCTGCTCGAAAGCCTGACGCAATGGATCATGGGACTCCGCGAGGGCAGCACCTCGATCCGCTTCCAGCTCTACCGTTACAGCCTGGAACAGCTGCATGACGCGGACTGGATTTTCGGGCTCGGTATCAAGCCGCGCGAAAACATTTTCGCCATCCCGCTGGGATCGCACTCCACGTACATCTCCCTGCTTTTTAAGACCGGAATCATCGGGACGACCGCGTTCGTATCGTTCCAGGCGTGGCTGATGATGAAATGGTTCCGCCTGCGCCTGATCGTGCGGCGCAAGAGGGAGCTTTTCCTTTTCTGGCGGAGCATCGGGCTGGTGCTTGTGGCCATGAGCCTTTGGATGGCCACCGAAGACATGGACGCGCCTCAATGCCTGGCCTTCCTGTACTTTTCCATCATCGGTTGCTTCGAAGGTTTCCGAAGGGAATGCCTGTATGGAAAATCTTAAGATCGCGGCCAAAGAGCCTGAGGATCTCCGCCTGTTCGACGTGCCCCTCCACCGGGTCGGCGTCGGAAGGCTGCACGCCTTCATTGAAAAGACCGCGCTCGAAGGCACGAAGGCGCTCATCTTGAACGTGAACATCCACTGCATGGTGCTGTCTTTCAAAAACGCGTGGATGCGGGAAATCCTCAATCAGGCGCAGATGATTTATTGCGACGGGGACGGCGTGAAGGCCGGCTTGCGGATCCTCGGCATGGACACGCCGCCGAAAGTGGCGTTTACCCGATGGATCTGGGATCTCGCCGCCTTTGCCGAGCGGAAGCAGCTCCGGCTTTTTTTACTCGGCGCAAAGCCGGGCATCGCGGAAAAGGCGGGGGCCTGCCTGAAGGCCCGCTTCCCGAAACTCGAGATCGCGGGCGTGCACGACGGCTACTTCAAAAAGGAAGGGCCGGAAACCGAAGACGTGATCCGGCAGATCAATGCCTCGGACGCGAACATCCTGATCGTGGGTTTCGGCATGCCGATCCAGGAACGCTGGCTTTACGACAACTGGCACAAGATCGACGTGAACATTTTCCTGCCGGGCGGGGCCGTGCTCGATTATGCTTCCGGCATGCTGGGCCAGGCGCCTCGCTGGATGATCCAGTGGCACTTGGAATGGCTGTTCCGGATTTACGAAGATCCGAAACGTCTTTTCTGGCGCTACGCGTACGACATTCCGGTGTTCTTTTCGAAGATTCTTTTGACTAAGGCCGTCCGGGTTTTGGGAAGGGAAAAGTAGTTATTTCGCGCCGATCCCGAAGATCACGATCGGGATGGTCTGCAGGAAGAGCCTCAGGTCCAGCCAAAGCGACCAATTATCGATGTACTCCAGGTCCAGCTTCATCCACTCGTCGAATTTCACAATTTTGTTCCTGCCCTGAACCTGCCACAGGCATGTGAGGCCCGGACGCATGCTGAGGCGCCTGCGCTGCCAGGGTTCGTAGCGCTTGACCTCCGCGGGAATCGGGGGGCGGGGGCCCACGAAACTCATGTTGCCTTCCAGGATGTTGAAGAGCTGCGGCAGCTCGTCGATGCTGAACTTTCTCATCCATTTTCCGTATTTGATGATTCTGGGATCGTTGGTCATCTTGAACGCGGGTCCTGACATTTCGTTGTGCTGGCGCAGGGCCTCGAGCTTTTTCTCCGCGTCGACCACCATCGTGCGGAATTTGTAAACGGTGAAAATCCGGCCGTTCAGGCCGCAGCGCGCCTGTTTGAAAAGAATGGGTCCGCCTGAAGAAAATTTGATGAGGAGCGCCACAATCGCCAGGAAAGGCAGCAGAACCGCGATGGCCACGGCCGAGAGCACTGTATCCAGCACGCGCTTGACGATGAGCTGCCAGAGATGGTCGGACGTGGTCTCGAAGGTCAGAAGCGGAAAGTGATGGATCTCCCGCTGCACGGCCTTGGCGAATTTGACGTTGAAAAGGTCCACGGCGATGCTGACCCGTTTTCCCAGCTGCTCGCAGTAAAGGATCGAATCCTCGATTTTGCCCAGCCAGCCGCGCGGCACAACGAAGACCACTTCGTCGATGACCAGTTCTTCCAGGAGATGCGGGATGTCGGACAAAAGCCCCAGGACTTTTTGCCCCTCAATCGTCTGCCATTTGAGCCGCGGGTCCTCGTCGACGAGCCCGACGATTTTCAAGCCCCATTCCGGATGATTGTGGACCATTTTAATGAAGGATGCGGCGCGGCTGCCGGTCCCGATGAGCAGCAGGTAGCGCGTGAGAAATCCTTTTTTGCGCAGGCTGCGCAGGATCTGGAACATGACGACGCGCTCGACGCAGAGAAAGGACCAGGCGAAAAAGGACACCATGCTTACCATGATGCGGCTCACGTACTGGAGTTTCAGCAGGTAGGCCAAGCTTCCGAACAGCAGCGTGGCCATGAGCGCGGCGCGCGTGATATCGAGGAGCACGACCAGGAGGTTCTGCACCCGCAGCGGCTGGTAAGCCCCGGCCGCGGCGAGGGTAATCATCCAGATCGCGAGCATGTAGGGCAGGAGCGTGATGTATTTCGAAAGGGGATAAGTCCTGCTTACCGATTCAAATTCCAGGAGAAAGCCCCAGTGGTTCCTGAGGTAATGTCCCAGAAGGAAAGCGGACGTAATGAGCAGGAGGTCGGCGATAATGAGAACGCGTGTATAAACGGCTTGATGTTCTTTAAGCACTGCTAAACCCCAGGATGGGTTGGGAAAATCATTTTATTATCGGCTATCCGGGACATTTGTTCGGCGGTATTTATCAGGGGGATTAAAGGGAGCTGGCAAAGGCCCGGCCGATCTTCGCCTCGCGCTCGAACTTCTTCAGGATGCAGCCTTTGTTCGATTTGCCGGCCTTGGCCACAATGGCGCCTTTTTTCCACTGCGGGTAGATCTCGTTCATGAGCGACGGAAGATCGTTGGCATTGATCCGTTTTACGTCCGTGCCGTCCATCGCGTTGTACTTGCCGTTCTCCACGAACACGCAGATCGTGTGGGCAAATCCGGAACCGTAGATGTTCAGGAGGAACGTCTTTTTTCCCTGCTGCTTCAGGATCTCGCTGGCAAAGAGAGCAAAATCTTCGCAATCGCCCGCCTTGTTCTCCATGAATTCCTCGGGGGACTGCCAGTATTCGGCCTTGCCGAAATTGCTCTGGTCGTTTTCGTAACGGAAATTGCGCCACATGTACTTGGCGAGATCTTCGGGGGTGCTGAGCTTCGTCGTGAGAGTTTGAAAATCGAGGGAAGGGTGGCTGAAAAGTTGGGCTTCCGCATTGGAAGTACGAACAGTAGATACCATTACTGTTAAAGCTGCGATCGCCCATACAGTCGCGATGTATTTTTTCATGCCGAACCCTCCCCTCGAAACTCGAGAGGTTCTGATTCGGCCAAATCACAGGATTTGGCGGCCCAGCCATACCTTAGGCCTTGCGGCCCAGTCGTATCTGCGGCTTTGCGTCCTCCGGTTACCCGGAGTTTGCCGCCTGCCGGCACTGTTTGATTGGCAGGCTCCGCTTGATTAGAGCGGATTTGTCATTCCTAATCCCGATGGATTTGGCGGCCCAGCCATACCTTAAGCCTTGCGGCCCAGTCGTATCTGTGGCTTTGCGTCCTCCAGTTACCTGGAGTTTGCCGTTGTCAGAATCCTCGGTATATTAAAGATCAATTACTTTACTTCTCTTAATCAAAAGGTAGCATATGATCGCTCTTAGTCAATCTTGACTAAAAGTTGCTATATGTCTGTAAGTTATTGGATTTAAGCGGGTTAAGACTTTTTATGGGAGAAAGTTAATTGACTTCGGCGAAGCTGCCTGATAGGATACCTCCTAATCTTCAGGGCAGGGTGAAAGTCCCTACCGGCGGTAATGTCCCTTCCAAGGGATTTAGCCCGCGACTCCCGGCAAAACGCCGGGACTGAATCCTGTGTGATCCAGGTGCCGACGGTAAAGTCCGGATGGAAGAAGATGGATCCACCGCAGGGAGAAGCGTCCGCTTCTGATCCAAAGGATTTTCTCCTGCGTTGAGTCAGGCCGTCTGCCCGAAGATTCAATCTTCGGGCTTTTTTTTTGAGCCCCGCGAGGCCAAATGAAATTTAATACGATTCCGGAAATCATCGAAGACATCCGTCAGGGCCGCATTGTGATCATGGTCGATGACGAGCAGCGCGAAAACGAAGGCGACCTCATTTTCGCCGCGTCGCAGGTCACGCCCGAAAAAGTCAACTTCATGATCAAGCACGGGCGCGGACTCATCTGCGTTCCGCTCGCGGACGAAAAAATCGAAGCGCTCGGCCTCAAGGAAATGACCGAATCCCTGCAGGACACCTTCCGCACCGCGTTCACCACTTCCGTGGACGCGCGCTCCGGCATCACGACCGGCATTTCCGCTTTTGACCGCACGCGTACGATCGAGGCGCTTGCCGAACCGCAGGCAGGTCCTGCCGACATCGTTTCGCCCGGCCACATTTTTCCGCTCCGCGCCAAGAAAGGCGGCGTGCTCATCCGCGCCGGACACACCGAAGCTGCGGTGGACCTCGCACGGCTCGCGGGACAGACACCCGCCGGCGTCATCTGCGAAATTATTTCCGAAGACGGAAAAATGGCGCGGCTTCCGGAGCTTTTCGAATTCGCGAAAAAGCACGGCCTCAAGATCGGCACGATTCAGGAGCTTATCGAGCATCGCCGGCGCTTTGACCGCATCGTGGACAAGGTGAGCGAAGCCACGATCCCCACGGTTTTCGGGGAATGGAAGATCATGCTCTATCGGTCTCTGGTCGACGGGCGTGAACACGTCGCGCTCGTCAAAGGAAAGATGGACGATTCGCCCACGCTTGTGCGCATGCATTCGGAATGCTTCACCGGCGACGTGCTCGGTTCTCTGCGCTGCGATTGCCAGGATCAGCTCATGGCGTCCATGGAGCGCATCGAAAAAGAGGACAAAGGCGTGATTGTTTATCTCCGCCAGGAAGGGCGCGGCATCGGGCTGGCCAACAAACTCAAGGCCTATGCGCTTCAGGAAAAGGGCATGGACACGGTTGAAGCCAATGAAGCCCTCGGCTTCAAGCCCGACCTTCGCGAATACGGCACCGGTGCCCAGATATTAAAAGATCTCGGCCTTTCCAAACTCCGGCTCATGACGAACAATCCCCGCAAAATCGTGGGGCTGGAAGGTCACGGCCTGCACGTCGTGGAGCGCGTTGCTCTTCAGGTCGAGCCTAATGTCTATAACGCGAAATACCTGATGGCCAAGCGGCAGAAGCTCGGCCATTATTTCAACCAGCATTCATGAAATCGTACCGCGGACGTTTCGACGCGAAGGGCCGGCGCTTCGGCATCGTCATCGCCCAGTTCAATGAGTTCATCACCCGGCGTCTGCTGGAAAGCGCGCTTGTCACGTTCGAGCAGGCAGGGGTCCCGCGGAAAAAGATTCCCGTGGTGTGGGTGCCCGGCGCGCTGGAAGTCCCGTACTTCTGCCAGAAGCTGGCCTCGCGCGGACGCTTTGACGCAATTGTCGCGATCGCCTGCATCCTGCGCGGCGATACGTATCACTTCGAATGCGTGGCGCTGGAAGTCACGCGCGGAATCGCCCAGGTCGCGCTGGAAAAAAAAGTTCCCATTGCGACGGGCGTGATCACGGCGGACACGCTGGAGCAGGCCATCGACAGGGCGGGGCTGAAAGCCGGAAACAAAGGCGCCCAGGCGGCGCTGGCCGCTTTGGAAATCGCGGACCTTGACCGCCAATTGACAACCGGACAAAAGAGGAGATGAGAAAAGCGGACCGTTGCGGATGCCGCTCTTTTCTTACGTGGGATGCGTAAAAGAACCCAGGCTCGTGAATATGCCCTCCAGATGCTCTACCAGTACGAGCTCAACCCCGAGCCTCTCGACAAACTCTTCGTCCACTTCTGGGACCAGAACCCCGACCCTTCCGACGAGACACGCCTTTTCGCCCAATCGCTGGTGAAAGGGACGGTCGATAACCTCGAAAAAATCAATGAAGTCGTGGCCAAGTACGCGGAAAACTGGGACATGAACCGTATGGCCGTCATCGACCGCAGCATCCTCCGGTTCGCGACGTACGAGCTTTTGTTCCGCGAAGACATTCCGCTCAAAGTTTCCATCAACGAGGCCGTGAACATCGCCAAAAAATTTTCCCAGGAAGATTCCGGAAAATTCGTCAACGGCATCCTCGACAAAATCAGCCATTCCGAAAAACCGCGCGACCGTCCTCCTGCTGAAAGCGGCGTCGCGGACCCGGACGATTGACGGGACAAGCCATGGCCCGCGGCGCCGGTTTTCACGAATCCTGGATGGAAAAATGCCATGCCCTGGCGGAGCTCGGCCGCGGCGCGGTGAGCCCGAATCCTCTGGTCGGAGCCATCGTGGTCAAAAACGGCCGTGAGATTGCCCGTGGGCATCATGCCTATTACGGCGGGCCGCACGCGGAAGCGGAGGCGCTTCGTAAGGCCGGCGCCCGCGCCAAAGGAGCGACGCTTTACGTGACGCTGGAGCCCTGCGCGACCTGGGGCAAAACGCCGCCTTGCATGCAGGCCGTGGCAGGTGCCGGCATCAAGCACGTCGTCATCGGCATGAGCGATCCCAATCCCGCGAATCACGGAAAAGGCATTCGTTTTCTGCGCCGCAGAGGCATCCACGTCACGACCGGCGTCCTCGAAGAAAAACTCCGCGGGCAAAATGCCGCCTTTTGCCGCTGGATCACGACGCGGCTGCCCTGGGTCGTGCTCAAGATGGCGCAGTCGCTTGATGGAAAAATCGCGGCGCCGGACGGTTCTTCGCGCTGGATTTCCTCGCCTGCCTCCCGCGAGTGGGTCCATCATCTGAGGTCGGGCGCGGATGCTATCCTGGTGGGCAAAAATACCGTGCTGATGGACGATCCGCTGCTCAGCCCGCGCGTTCATGTGAAGAACCAGCCGCCGCATAAGCCGCTGCGCGTGATCCTGGACCCGCGGATGGAAGTTTCGCCGCGTGCCCGGGTTTTCACGGGCGAGCAGCTCACGCTGCGCGTGGTGACGAAAAATGTTGCGCGCCGTCCGCGCCACTCGAAGGCCCGCAGATGCGGCGAGCTTCTGCTTCTGGCGCGCGAAGAAAAGGGGCGGCTCGACGTGAAGGACATTGTCTGCCAGCTCGGCGCCATGGGCGTAGCGGCCCTCCTGGTGGAAGGCGGGGGAGAGACCGCCTGGGATTTCCTGCGCGCGGGACTCGTGCAGAAAGTTTACTGGGTCGTGGCGCCCAAAATCATCGGCGGCCGGGCCACTAAGACTTCGGTTGAGGGCGACGGCGTGCGCCTTCTGAACAATGCTTTCAAAATTAAAAACCTCACGTGCCGGCCGCTGGGCGAAGACTGGCTGTTCGAAGGGGAGCTTTGATGTTTTCGGGAATCGTACAAAATCAAGGCCTTGTCACGAGGAGGCGTGACGCTTCGGGACAGGCTCGGTTTGCCTTTCGTTTCAAGCGGCGGGAAAAAGGGATTGCGCTCGGTGAAAGCATTGCCGTGGACGGCGTCTGCCTCACGGTCGCCAAAAAGACAAATTCGGGTTTTGAAGCGGATGTCATGGCGGACACCTTGAACGTGACAACCCTCTCGGGCGTTCAGGCGGGCGGCCGGGTCAATCTCGAACGGGCGCTGCGCGCGGGGGACCGCATCAGCGGCCATTACGTGACAGGACACGTGGACGGGGTGGGCCGCATCCGCAAGATCGCGCGGGCCGGGAAAAACCGCCGCTTTTTTGTTGAGGCCGGGCCTGCGATCTTGAAATACGCGGTCCTCAAAGGCTCCATGGCCCTGGACGGCGTCAGCCTGACGGTCCAGGAAGTAAGCCCCGGCGGCTTCTGGGTGGCCCTTGTCCCGCATACACTCGCGGTCACGACTCTCAGGGAAAAAAAAACGGGGGACGCCGTCAACCTGGAAATCGACCTCATGGCGCGGTATCCGGAGACGGAACAAAAGCCCGGAAAATGGCGGCCGTCGGGGCTGTCGGTAAAGGCCCTCAAGGCCCAGGGGTTTTGACAGAACCGCACCGGACTTGCGGAGTGCATGACGATAGCGTAGAATCCCTCTGCTCTCAGGTCGAAAGCCTAACAGTCTTCCAAAGGAGCCGACGGGCGGATGGAAAAAAAATTCGAGCTCAAATCCTGTTCGCATGATCTGGCCCAATTCCGGCAGCAGCTCAAGGAGCTTTTGTCCGGCGCCGGCTTTAACGAAAAAAAATCCGGTGAAGTGACGCTTGCCGTGGATGAGGCGCTGACAAACATCATCCGTCACGGGTACGGGCACGAAAAAGGCAGGGTGGAAGTCGCTTTTCACGATTATCAGGACCGCGTCGAAATCCGCATCCGGGATTTCGGCAAGAAATTCGATCCGACGAAAGTTGCCCCGCCGAAACTGCCGCCCACGAAACCCGGCGGGCTCGGGATTTATTTCATTCATACGCTGATGGACAAGGTCGAATACCAGTCCCTGGCGCCGGACACGAACGAACTTCATCTGACCAAGATGAAAATTTAAGGACGGAAAGAAGGTACTGCCCATGAAAATTGCCTATCGCCAGCAGGACGCGGTCGAGATTTTTGAATTAGACGGGGAAGTGGATTTTCATTCCTCTCCGGAGCTGCGCGATAAGCTGCAGGCCCAGGTACAGAAGCGCGCCGACAAGATCCTGATCTGCCTCAAAAAAGTGAAATACATCGACAGCTCGGGCCTTGCCACGTTCGTGGAAGCGCTGCAAAAGGTGAAGCGCTATAACGGGCAGCTGGTCCTGAGCGGGCTTGCTCCCGCCGTCCGGAGCGTGTTCGAAATCGCGAAATTGGACAGCGTCTTTTCGCTCGCTCATACTCAGGAAGAGGCCCACGCTCTTCTTGTCAACCCCAAAGGCCTTGCGCCGGAGGCCTGATACTCCCGCCTGCGCTGGAAAATCATGAACGAATTTTTTGGAAAGGTCGGACAATCCGCCGCGTTCGTCATGTCAGGCGTGGCGCGGCTTGGCGGTCTTTTCCACGAAGTTTTCGTTGCCATCCTTAATTGTTTCCGCGTTCCGATCCGCGTCCGCGCTGTTTTCGAACAAATGCTCCTGGCCGGGGTGGACTCGCTTCCTATTATATGCCTGGTTTCCGCCTCCGTTGGCATGGTGCTCGCCCTCCAATCCGCGTACCAGCTCAAGGAATTCGGCGCCATTCTCTATACCGGCAGCCTGGTCAGCGTTTCCGTCACCCGGGAACTGGGGCCGCTGGTTGCGGCGATCGTCATCTCAGGCCGCATCGGAGCCCGAATGGCCGCGGAACTGGGCACCATGAAAGTCCAGGAAGAAGTCGACGCGCTCGTGACCATGGGCCTGAATCCCATTCGTTTTCTCGTGGTGCCACGCGTCATCGCCATGGTTGTCATGCTGCCCTGCCTTACCGTGATCACGGACCTTACTGCCATGCTCGGCGGTTATCTGATCGGAACTTACGGCGTGCACATCAATCCCGATCTTTACATCGCGAAAAGCATCGAGGCCATGGTCCTGAAAGACATTTATACGGGGACTTCCAAAAGCGTGATTTTCGCGGCGCTGATCGCGCTCGTAAGCTGCCATCAGGGGCTTTCCGTGGAAGGCGGCGCCGAAGGCGTGGGCAAGGCCACCACGCAGGCCGTCGTGACCTCCATCGTCCTCATCATCGTGGTGGACTGCCTGGCCACCGCTGTTTTCTATTACGCGTTTCCATGAGACCGGAATGACCGCGAAAAAAACTCAAACGTCCAACATCATTGAAGTCCGGGATTTGACAAAGACCTTCGGCGACCGCACGGTGCTTAACGGCATGAGCCTGGACATTCCCGAAGGAAAAATCACGGTGATTATGGGCGGCTCGGGCGGCGGCAAGAGCACGCTGCTTCGGCATCTGGTAGGTCTCCTGTCGCCGGATAAGGGCAGCATTGTCATCGACGGCTCCGACATCGTCGGCGCGAGCGAAGACCGGATGAACGAAGTCCGCCGCAAATTCGGCATGCTGTTCCAGAGCGCCGCGCTTTTTAATTCCATGAGCGTGGGCGAGAACGTGGCCCTGCCGCTGCGTGAGCACACGGAGCTTTCGGAAGAAATCATCCGTATCATCGTGAAGGTAAAGCTCGAACTGGTCGGGCTCACGGGATTTGAGAGCTTCATGCCGTACGAAATTTCCGGAGGCATGAAAAAAAGAGTGGGGCTGGCGCGTGCGATCGCGCTCGATCCGAAGATCGTTTTTTACGACGAACCCGGCGCGGGCCTTGATCCGATCACGGCCAGCATGATCGATCAGCTGATCCTGGATCTCAGCCAGAAGCTTAAGATCACGTCCGTCGTCGTGACGCATGAGATGAAAAGCGCGTTTCGCATCGCGGACCAGATCATCGTGCTGCACAAAGGCCGCGTGCTGCAGGTGGGGACCGCGGACGAGATCAAGAATTCGAAAAATTCGTATGTCCAGCAATTCATCAATGGGGAGCCGGAAGGCGCGATTCCCTTCAAACAGACCAGCGACGCTTATCTCAAAGGGTTGCTCGAGACCTGAGGAAACCGGGTCCAACGGGAGGAAGGCATGAAATATTCGGCAGCGGAAGTCAAATCGGGCATCTTGATCACCTTGTCGCTCGTCCTTTTCCTGGCGCTGACGTTCGTGGTCGGCGGGACGATGACGGGGAAAACCCGCGAATGGAAGGTCCGCTTTGGCTACATCAGCGGTCTCGAGCTCAATGCGCCGGTTTATTTCGCGGGCAAAGAGGTCGGCAAGGTCACGGACATCGAAATCCTGTCCGGCGACGTGCGGCCGGTGGTCCTGACTGCGAAGATTTCCGACAAGATCATCCTCCGCAAGGATACGCAGGGCTTCATCGATACCCTTGGGCTGATGGGCGAAAAATTTCTGGAATTGTCGCCCGGTACCGCCGGCCAGCCCGAACTTACCGGAGGGGAAGCGATCCCGGGCCTTGACCCCATTCCCATGCACGTCATGATCCGCAAAATGAACATGTTGGCGGACCTGATGGAAGAGCTCACCCGCGAACTCAATCCCATGCTGAAAGACATGAACGGGATGCTCTCGGGCCACCAGGAAGAAATCGCCAAGACGATCGCCAATGCGCAGGAAATTTCCGCCAACATCCGGGACATGACGCAGGATCTGAAGTACCATCCGTGGCGCCTCGTCCGCAAAGGCTGACCTTTGCGGGACTATGTTCTTTAACCCTACGGCCGCCGTCCGCAGAAATTTCTTTGCCGCGCTCCTCATCGGGGCGGGGCTTTTCCTCCTCCACTATTTCCGCGTTCTGAATTTTCATGAGCTCGAAGCGCTGGACCTGCGGCTTCTGCTGCGCGGCAAGCGCCCGGCCCATCACGACGTCGTGCTGGTCGAAATCGATTCCGCGGCACTGGAAGCGCTGGGGCCCTGGCCCTGGTCCGACCGCATCCAGGCCAAAGTCCTCGAAATCCTCGAGGAGGGCTCGCCCCGCCTCGTTTATTTTGATTTGCCCCGCGCCGGAGAAGACCACGAAGGCGAGCCGGAACTGGCAAGGACCATGGAAAAATACGCCAACGTCATCCTGCCGTTTTACCGCGATCCCGACCGCATTTCCGAAGAGGTAACACTGCCCAAACTGCTGCGGGAATCCTCGCGCGCGTACGGTTACGATAATCTGCCCGTGGATCCGGACGGCCATGTGCGCCGCATCCAGATCAGCCTCTTCTCCGGCGGGAAGACTCTTTATGCGGCCTCGGTCCAAACGCTGCTGTCGGATTTCCGCGACGAAGAGGAGGCCTTGCGCCGCTTGAAGGAAATCCCGCGCCACGGCGGCGGCGAATTCTGGATCAGTTTCCCCGGCCGCGAAGGTTCGTTCCTCCATTTTTCGTTGAAAAAACTTTTGGACGCCGGTCCCGCGGACCTTGAGGCTTTCCATAAATTTTGCCGGAACCGCATCGTGCTCGTGGGGCCCGTCGCCGATGAGATCGCGAATTTCAAGCTCACCGCGGGCGCGGTGGACATGCCGCACCTTTTGATCCAGGCCTCGGCGCTTCACACGCTCCTCGCCAAAGATTATTTGAGGGAAGTAAGCCCCTGGCTGCATCTTGGGATCCAGGTCCTGCTTTGCTTCCTGGTCTTTGCCGCCGTGGACCGGGCCGGCCCCCGCAACGCGCTTCTTCTCGGGATGGGCGCGGCCGTTTTTTTTGTGATCCTGAACCTTGCCCTTTTTTCTTTCCAGGGATGGATTTTCCCGCTCTTTTCGCCGCTGACGGCCATGGCCGTAACGTACGTCACGCTTCTTTTCATGGGACAGCTCGACATGCGCTTCCAGGGAGAGCTGCTTTCGCGTGAACTTTCCATGGCCGCGCGCGTGCAGGCGACGTTCCTGCCGCAGGTCAAACCCGAGAGCAAGGATTTCCAGGTCTCCTTCGAATGCCGTTTCGCCAAAGACGTGGGAGGTGATTTTTACGACTGGATGGACCTCGGAGAAGGACGGCTCGGGATTTCCGTGGGGGATGTTTCGGGCAAAGGCGTGCCCGCGGCCATTTATATGGTAAGGGGCATCAGCGAACTGCGGCGTGAGAACAATCCCCAGAGAACCCCCGCCGAAGTCCTGACGGCGCTCAACCAGCGGCTGGTCACGCAGAGTTACACGGGCGGCATGTTCCTCACGCTCAATTACAGCGTGGTGGAACCGCGGGAAAAACAAATCGCCCTTTGTTCGGCCGGGCACGAGCCCATGATTTATTACAAAGCCTCCACGCGCAAGGCCGAGATCATCAAAATCGCGCAGGGGCCTCCAGTCGGCCTTTTTACCGATGCGCCGTACAAGAGCGCGCGCTTTCCCTACGAGCAGGGGGACACGCTCCTTCTCCTCAGCGACGGAGTGACCGAGCTGCGCAATTTCAAGCGCCAGGTTTTCGGGATCGAGCGCGTGAAAAAATATCTGGAAGAGCACGCGCGTGACGACAGCGCGGACGCGCTGGTCTCGGGGCTTTTCCAGCAGATGGAAATTTTCCGGGAAAGCACGCCGGCCCATGACGACCGGACGCTGCTGTGCGTGAAGTTCGGCAGCCGGTTTTGACGAGTTTACAAATTCCCGGGCCCTGTGCTAATGTAGTCCGTTCGTTCGCCCAACCTATTAATAAGGAGGCTCCATGATCCGCCGCAAAGTCCAAGCGCTCAGCCTGATCCTTTTTCTCACCTTCATTCCCGTGGCTTTGGCCGACGGCACGGTGGGGGACTATTTTTACCTCATGGGACACCAGCTCGTGCGCGGCGTCGTCAACGTCGTGACCAGCCCCGCGGACATTCCCTGCACCGCCATCGCGGAAAGCAAACAGGGCGGCAGTGCGTTTACCGGGACAGGCAAAGGCTTTGTGTTCATGCTGCGCCGGATCCTGGTCGGAGTCACGGAACTCGGGACTTTCATCCTCCCGCGCGACAGGACGATCCCGCCGGTCTGCCAGACTTCGGCGCCGCCTTCCGTCAATGCGTAAAGCCTGCCTCATTTTTTGTCAAAAAAAGTCAGCGGCTAGTAATCAAGACTTCCGAAGCGCAATCGCCAGGCACGGCTTCAAAGAAAAAGATTTAAAATGTTTGCCGTACACCTTGGAGGCTTCCGCGCTCGAAAAATCTCTGAAGGATTTCGTGCAGGAAACAGGATGCGGCGAATTGTTTGTCGCCGCTTCCCGCGGGCTTCCCCAGAAATTTTTAAAAGACGTCCTGCCGGCGGCCCTGCAGCAGCTCAAAGCGGATCGCCTGGATCTGGATTTTCATTACCTTCCACCGCGCTGAAAAAATCTCCGCCGCGGGCAAACAATCGTTGGTTTTTTCTCAAAGCGTGATAAAATTTCTCCATGTCTGAAACGAAACACGAGAAGCCGCCGTTTCGTCCTTATAAAAAACACATTTTGGTTTGCACAGGACCGCGCTGCGCTCCCGAAAAGAGTCCCGAGCTGTACAAAAAGCTCAAGGAACGGCTCAAAGAGCTGGGACTGCATGAGGGCGGGGAGAGAATCCAGCGAAGCCAGTGCCACTGCTTCGGCATCTGCGAGGCCGGCCCGCTTGCGGTGGTTTATCCCGACGACGTTTGGTACGCACATTTAACGCCCGAATTGATGGAACGCATCATTCAGGAGCATTTGATCGGCGGCAAGCCGGTCGCAGAAGCCGTTTTCCACCAGGGACAGAGGCTTCCGTCTGCTTGAGACCAGCAAGGGGACGATGCCGCTTGACGGGGCAGGGGCGAAACATATAATAGCCCCTTTAAGCAGATTTTGAGGAGACCTCATGGCCGATCTTGACAGTAAGAGTACGCCGAAAGACCAGGAAATTCAGGACGCTAAATTTTTCGCGGCCGTCGGTTATCTGAGCATCCTTTGCTTTGTACCGCTTGTCCTCAAAAAGAACAACGAATTTGCCCAATTTCACGGAAAGCAGGCCCTGGTTCTCTTCATCCTGGAAATCGCGGCCAGCATTTTGAGAGTGGTTCCCGTGTTGGGTGATCTTGTTTCGACGGTTGCTTTCGTGGTTTTTGGAATTTTATCGCTGATCGGCATTACGAAAGTTCTGATGGGCGAGAAATGGGAAATGCCGGTCGTTTACGAAATTTCCAGCCGCATCAGCTTCTGATCTGATTATTGCGATAAGTTTTTGACTCCGCCTCAGGCGTTATCTTTGGACGTTCCATGCTGCTTGGAAATAAAAAGAAACAAGGGGAAGAGCAAAACTGGTGCATTGTTCTCAGCCCCCTCCGAAATGAGATCGATAAAAAAAGAGTGGCCCGCACCATCTCCGAAGTCTTTTCCCTTTCTCCCGAAGAAGCCAGCGACCTTGTTTCCAACACCCCGATCATCCTGCTCGACAATCTGACCCGCAGCCTGGCCGCCAAGGTCAAAGAATATTTCCGCGGCGCCGGCGCCGAGATCATCCTCACCAACGATATTTTTTACAAACGCAAATGCTACCGGACCGTGTGGCCCGATCCACCCAATCTTTCCTTTCTCCACAAGCTCCAGCAGGAGGAAAAAGCCGGCGAGAAAGAGGAGGCCCTGCCAGCGGAGGAGGCCCTTCAGGAAATCCGTTCCCTGCAGACCGAGCCGCCGCCGGTTCCGCGCCACGAGCCCGAGGCCCCGCGCATGGGACTTCACGAAAAAGCGCACAAGCAGCTCATCGAAGAGCTGGATCGCTGGCGCCAGGAATGCATGAGCCGCCGCGCGGAAGTCGAAAAGCTGCAGACGGCGCTGGAAAAAATCCAAAAAAATCCCGGGACAGACGGACACTCCAAAGACTCGCCCGCCCATGAAAAAGACAAACGCGTCCGTGAGCTCATGGCTTCGCTTGCTGGCGCGGATGAGAAATACGACGCCTTGAAAGAAGAATACCGCCAGGCCCGGCTTTTCTTCGAAGAAAAGATCGCTTCCGTCATTCGCCAGCGCGGCGACGACGGCAAGGTGAAGGACCTGGAACAGCATCTCCGGGTGCAAATCGAAAAGAACCGAGCGCTGGAAAGAAATCTGGAAGCGGCCAAGTCGGCCCAGACCCAGGGCGGCGCTTCGGAAGCCCTCACGCAGGAGCGCGCGGCCAACGAATCCCTCCGCCGCGATAACAGCCAGCTTGTCGAGGCCAACAAGCGCCTGGATCACGAAGTGCAGGACAAAGCCAAGCAGCTCGAGAACCTGAAAGCGCAGACCAACCGCCAGGGCTCGGCCCTGGAAGAGCTGGAAGGCGGGGTCAAGAACCTCGACTCCCTGCGCAAGCAGCTCGAGTCGGCGCTTGGGGAAAAAGAAAAGATGCGGCAGGCCGCGCGCGAGCAGGCGGACCTTCTCGAGCTGAAGCTTGAAGACGCGCAGAAAGATCTCGGACTCTGGAAAGACCGCGCGCTCGAAATGGAAAAGCGGCTGCAGCAGCTCGAAGAAAACAAAAATACACTGGCGCATACGGTCGAAAATTACAGGCTTGCGGAGGATGAGAACCGCGGCCAATACGAAGAAATCCAGGTCAAGTATCAGGAGATGCTGGCGCAGCGCGACAAGGACCAGCTGAAAGCGCTCAAGTATGAAGACGCCCTGAAAAATCTCGAAGTCTCGCTGAAGGAAGCGGCGGCGCAAATCGAGCTGAAGACGCAGAAAATCGCGGAGCTGGAAGTCCGCCTTTCCGGCCAGGACAAAGAAATCGCGGCTCTCCGGGAAACGAAGACGGGCCTGGAACGCCTGTTTCAGCAGAACGCCCACGCTTTAAAAGAAAAAGAACAGGCCCTGGACGCCTCGAGCCGCGAAAAAGAGATGTTCCTCGCGCGCATCGACGAGCGGGACAGGTCCTTCCTCTCGCTCCAGGCCGTTGCCCGCGGTTTCGAAGAAGAGCTCAAACGGATCAAGGCCGCGCAGGAAGAGCAGGTGCGCTTTCTCCAGGAGGCCAAGTCGCTGCAGCTGCGGGTGCGTGAGCTCGAGGAGCTGAACCAGGCCAAGCAGCAGGCGCTTCAAGATTTTCACAAGGATGCTTTGGAGAAGGCCAAGCTCGCCGAAGCCAAAGACCGCGAAATCGATTTTCTGAAACGACAGCTCCAAAACGTCCATGATCAGAACGAGCAGCGCGAGCTTCTGCAGAAGCGGACGCAGCTTGTCGCGCAGCTCGGCCAGAAAGAAGAGCAACTCAAAAGGCTTGTCGAGCAGCAGGGCCGCATCGAGACCGAGATCCGGCAGAGAGAAGAAACCATGCGGCAGATCCTGACGCAGCAGGAATCGCTCGAAAAAGAAATCGTCGAGTCCAAGCAGGCCCAGCGCCACATGCTCGAACACGCCAAGAAAAGCAAGGCCGCGCCCGGCAAGGAAACGCCGTCTCATGATTGAGCTCGCCCTCAGCAAAATCAAGATCGACGAGAACCGGAACGAGCAGGTTATCATCTTCCGCGAGAAAGAGGGGGAGCGCTATCTTCCGGTCGTGATCGGCATGGCCGAAGTCAACGCCATCAAGCTGAAGCTGAGCGGCGTCAAGCCGCCCCGGCCGCTCACGCATGACCTTTTCGTCCAGATCTTCGAAAAACTCGGCACGAAGCTCGAAAAGGTCGTCATTGACCGCCTCGAGAACAACACGTTTTACGCCAAGCTGCATCTGAACCGCAACGGCGACGGCCCCGTCATCATCGACGCGCGGCCGTCCGACAGCGTGGCCATCGCCATCCGCACCGGCGCCCCGATTTTCGTCAATGACGATGTCATTGGACAGGCGGGCGTTACCGAAATATAATACCTCCCTTTCTTCGGATTCAGGCCCTGCACTTTTCGACTTCATGAGGAGATAGAGCATGAAAGAATTCCAAGTCATCATCATCGGCGGCGGCGGCTCCGGCCTCACGGCCGCGCTTTATACGTCCCGCGCCAAATTGTCCACGCTTCTTGTCGAAAAGCTGACGCCGGGGGGGCAGATCGCGCTGACCGACCTGGTGGAAAATTATCCCGGCTTTCCCGAAGGCATTCTCGGCCCGGAAATTTCTCAGCGCATGGAAGAACAGGCCAAGCGTTACGGCACCGAAGTCGAGTACCGGGAAGTCACATCGCTCGAAAAGAGCAATGGCAAGTTTCTGGTGAAGACGGCGGAGGAAACCTATACCGCCCAGGCGCTCATTCTCGCGGCCGGAGCATCTTTCCGCATGCTGGGCGTCCCGGGGGAGAAAGAGCTGACCGGCAAAGGCGTTTCTTACTGCGCCACCTGCGACGGCGCTTTTTTCAAAAACAAAGAGATCATCGTGGTCGGCGGCGGCGATTCCGCGCTTCAGGAAGGGCTTTTCCTCACGCGTTTCGCGACGACCGTTACTATCATCCACCGCCGTGACAAGCTGCGGGCCAGCCCCATTCTCCAGCAGCGCGCGCAAAACGATCCTAAGATCAAATTTATCTGGGACACGGTCGTGGAAAAAATTTCCGGCCAGGGCAAGGTCGGTTCCGTTACGCTGAAAGACCTGAAGAAAAATTCGAGCTATGAATTCAAGACCGACGGCGTCTTCATTTTCATCGGCCACGATCCCAACACGGGGTTCCTGAAAGGCTTCGTCGAGCTGGACGACAAGAATTACATCAAAACGCCGAACGGTTCGGTCAAGACGTCGGTGGACGGCGTGTTCGCGGCGGGCGAAATCCGCGCGGGCGCCGTGAAGCAGCTCGTGGCCGCGTGCGGGGAAGGGTGCGAAGCCGCCTTGGCCGCGCAGGAATACATCGACCATCACCACGCATGAAAAAAGGCTGGCTGCTTCTCGTCCTGATCGCGTTCGCGCTTCCGGGATGCGGGCCTTCTCCGCAAAAGCCGGGCGGCCGTTTCAAGGGGCAGGCGGCGCCGGATTTCGCGCTGCCGTTTTTTCAGGAGCCCGGCAGGAAGTTTTCCCTTTCCGCAACCGCCGGCCAAACACCCGTCCTGCTCGTCTTCTGGGCGACGTGGTGCCCGCCTTGCGTGGAAGAAATCCCGCAGCTCAACGAAATTCAAAAGCGTTATGAACCGGGCACTTTGAAGATTGCCGCGGTTAACGTGGGGCAGTCGCACGAAGCCCTTTTGGAGTTCGCGCGCGAACATGATATGAATTACGATATTTTGATGGACGAAGCCGGGGAAGTCGCGGGACGCTATGGCGTTGCGGGCCTTCCCGTCGCCGTCCTCCTTGCCAAAGGAGGGGAAATTATTTATTATGGTTTCACCCTTCCTCGAATAGAGGAGTATCTACCCCCCTCCCATTGACGGGGCCGTCTTTGTTCAGGCACAGGTAACTCATTTTTTAGGAGGCAGTAAATGAGTCACGAGTCGGATTTTAACCAAGACATGAAGAAGTTCATCCAGATGCTCAAGAAGATCCTGAACAATTCCCCGTTCCTGGAAAAAAGCAAAGATTTCAAAGAGGCGGCCGACACCACCGAATTCAATGTTAATTTTTACATCTTCCCGCTGATCTCCATGTCGCCGGAAGAAATGGACGAGCTGGAGGAAATTTACGAGAATTTTCTCATGGACGACGACAGGAACGCCGAAGACCTGACGCCGGACCTGACGAAAAGCGATCTGGATTTTCTGCGCCGTCATGGCATCCGGTTTTAGCACCGGGAGAGCCTCCTGTTTTTTGAGGGCTTTTCCCTTCCTCATCGGCCTTTTGATTTTGATTTCACCCGCGGCTTCCGCCGACCGCCTGACCAAGCCTTTTGACCATTCTGCCTGGGACGAGCTGCTCAAAAAATTCGTCTCTCCCGAGGGCAGCGTCAATTATGAAGGCATCAAGGCCGATCCCACGCTGCTGAACACGTACCTCAACAGCGTCGCAGCCCTCAATTCGAAGGAATTTACCGAGTTTTGGCCGAGAGAAGAAAAGCTCGCACTCATCCTCAACCTTTATCACGCGGCCATCATGAAGCACGTGATCGAACATTATCCCATCAAGTCCCTGCAGGACATCCCGGGTGTCTGGGACATTCCCGTTGTCCACCTTGGAAAATTCCGGCTGAGCATCAACCAGCTTCGCGATACTTATTTGATCCAGACTTTCCGCGACGAAAAAATCGAGGCCGCGCTTTCTTGCGGCGCCAAGAGCTGCCCGCGCCTCCAGCGAGAGGCCTTTACGGGCCCGCGCGTGGAAGGCCAGCTCTACCTCGCGGCGCGCAATTTCGTAAACGACTCCTCGCTGAACATCGTGGTGCCCGGGAAAAAAGAGATCAAGCTCTCGCGCATTTTTAAATGGTACGCCGGCAACTTCCGTCTGGATTTCGGCAACCCCGAGATCCAGGAAAAGTTCAGCATCGAGGAAAATGCCGTGCTGGCATTTCTGGCCTACTACTCGGACAGCCCTGAGAAAGTCCAGTACCTCGAAGGGCGGAACTACAAAATCAAATACCTGCCGTTTGACTGGTCGCTCAACGACTGGCGGACAGAGGAATGAAGCTGCGGGTTGCATGCATACAGAACAGCGCGGGACCCCGCTTCGATCAGAATCTGGCCCGCTCTCTGCGGCTCGCCGGACGCGCGCTCGAGCAATCGCCCCAGATTATCGCTTATCCGGAAAACTTTTTGTGGCGCGGCGATTCCTCGGGACTCGAGGAAGCAGCGCGCGCGACGCCTGAAGCCGTTGAGATTTTCAAAGAATTGGCCCGCAGCACGAAGACGGCCTTCCTTCTCGGCAGCGTCGTGGAAAAAAGCCCGGTCCGCGGGAAATATTACAATACTTCCTTGTTTGTTTCGGAGCAGGGCAAGATCCTGGCGGCATACCGGAAGATCCATTTGTTCGATATCGCCTTGAAAAAAAAGGTCAGCGTGAAGGAGTCCCGCCATACGGCCCGCGGGAACAAGCCTGCGATGTTCCGTTATCGTGGAATCAAGATGGGGCTCAGTATTTGTTATGACTTGAGATTTCCGGAACTTTACCGGATTCTGTCCGCGCGGGGCTGCCGTCTCGTGTTCGTGCCTTCCAATTTCACGCATGCGACGGGCCGGGCCCACTGGGAGGTTCTTCTCCGCGCGCGCGCCGTCGAAAACCAGATTTTTATCGCGGCTCCAGCACAGTCGGGGACGAATCCCGCGACGGGCATCCGGAGCTTCGGCTCCACCATGATGGTTTCGCCCTGGGGAGATGTGGAGGTGCGGGCGCCTGTATCCGGCGAAGCCGTCATCGCCGCCGAATTCGACTTTGCGGAGCAGGACCGCCTGCGCGCGGGGTTTCCGGTATTGAGCCATCGCCGGCTGAAAAGTTTCTCCTAAGTCCAGGACCTGTTGCAGCTTAAGAACCCATAAAGACATTGACACGCGGGGAGCCCATCCCCTATAATCTTCATTCCTTTTACACGTAACCCTTTGATTACCTATTTCTTACGCAATCCGAAAGCAGGAACGAACAATGTCAAATTATGCAATCGTCCAGACCGGCGCCAAGCAATACCTCGTCGAGCCCAATCTGGTCATCCAGGTTGAAAAAATTGCGCCCCAAGGCAAAGACGCGCGCGTCGAATTGGATCATGTCCTTCTGGTGAAAGACGGATCCGGCATCCGCGTGGGGCAGCCGCTGTTGAAGGGCGCCAAAGTCATTTGCGAAGACCTGGGCGTGGTCAAGGGCCCGAAAGTCGTTTCTCTCGAATACCGGCGCAGAAAGGCGTCCCGCAACAAAAAGGGACACCGCCAGAAGTTTTCCAATCTGCTGGTCAAAGAAATCGTCAGCTAATTTTTTTCAGAAGAGGTCGTCATGGCACATACAAAAGCACAAGGCAGTACGAATAACGGAAGAGATTCAAACTCCAAACGCCTCGGCGTCAAAGTCTATGGCGGTCAGAAGATCCGCGCGGGAAGCATCATCGTCCGCCAGCGCGGCAACCGTTTCCATCCCGGGCTTTTCGTCGGCCGCGGCAACGACTTTACGCTTTTTGCAAAGCGCGATGGGATCGTGGAGTTCAAGAAGAATAAGACCGTCAACGTTCTCCCGCTTGCACAATAATTTCACCTTCACTCTGAAAGGCTAAAAAACGACCCAATCGTTTTTTAGCCTTTCTTCTTTTCCGGCGGCAATTTATGTTTCTCAATAATGTCCATCTTACGGTGCAGTCAGGCGGCGGCGGCCACGGATGCGAGAGCTACATGGGCCGCACCGACAGAAAGCGTGTGCCTGACGGCGGGGACGGCGGCCGCGGCGGGCGCATCATTTTCCGCGCCGACAACAACGCGCCTTCACTCATGAATTTCCGCTTCCGCCAGCACATCCTTGCGGAGACAGGCGGCCACGGCGGGGCCAGCAAAAAAAGCGGCGCCAATGGCAAAGACACGCGCATCCTCGTTCCCGTCGGCACAAGCGTCTACGACCGCAGCCGCAGTTTCCTCATCCGCGAGCTCAAGAACAACGGCGATGAAGTCATCGCCGTGGAAGGCGGCAAAGGCGGCTCCGGCAATTTTGGCGGAAAAGAAGCCACTTCCGGAGAACCCGGCGGCATTCTCGAAGTCGAGCTCACGTTCCGCATTCCCGCGGATGTTTTTCTCGTGGGGCTTCCGAATTCCGGCAAGTCCGCGCTCATGAACCGGCTGACCAACACGCACCTGAAAAGCGAGCCTTATCCTTTTTGCACGCAGTCCCCGGAAATCGGCGTTTATGAAGTCTCCGATTATGAAAAGGTCACGCTTTGCGAGCTGCCGTCCATTTACCGCGGATCACAGGAAGGCCGCGGCTGTGGAACCGATTTTCTGGCGCAGCTGGAAGCGGCCAAATTCATTTTGTACGTGCTGGATCCGCTTTCGGAGTTCGCTTCTTCGGTGAAAGAAGGTTACGAGCTGCTCCGTGAAATCGTCGGCGCTTTCAACGAGAAGCTCCTCGATATTCCGCACGCGATCGTCATCAACAAGATGGATTTGAAGGAAGCGCAGGCGAAAGTGAAGGGCGAGCGTTTCAAACCCCGCGTCCAGGTTTTTCAGATTTCCGCGGCCGAAGGTAAAAACCTCGGGCCTCTTTCCGAATTTCTCAAAGAAACGTTTTGCTCCGCGTGAGCGATATGTCAGAACGCATCAAAAAAAGCAGGCGCATTGTCATCAAGGCGGGAACCAGCATTCTCACCGGCAAGGACGGTTCTTTCGCGCCGGAGAACATGGCCCGGCTGGGAAACGAGATCGTTTCGCTCATCGAAGAGGGCAAGGAAGTGGTGCTCGTCAGTTCCGGCGCCATCGGCCTCGGCATGGAGATCGCGTCCTTCAAGAAGCGGCCCAAGGAAATGGCCAAGCTCCAGGCCTGCGCCGCCATCGGCCAGGGCAAATTGATGCATGCCTACGAGCTTTTTTTCTCGAAGCGCGGCATCCATACCGCCCAGATCCTTTTGACGCGCGACGGCCTCGAGATCCGGGAACGCTTCCTCAGGGCAAGCGATACGGTGGAGGAGCTGCTGAAGATGAAAGTGCTTCCCATCGTCAACGAGAACGATACGATCGCGACCGATGAGATCGCCTTCGGCGATAACGACAAGCTGTCGGTGCACGTCGCGCACCTGGTGCGGGCCGACCTTTTGATCATCCTCTCGGACGTGGACGGCTTTTACCTGAAAGACGGTTCGCGCGTCCGGCGCGTGAATTCGCGCGGAGAAATCCAGAATGAGCTGGTCAAGCACCTGAAAGATACAAAAAAAGAAAAGACCGTGGGCGGCATGGCCGCGAAACTCAAGGCCGCGTCAACGGCCATGGAGCTCGGCATTCCGCTGCTCATCGTGAACGGCCACGAAAAAGCCGTCCTCTCCCGCGCGCTTGACGGCGATGATGTCGGCACGCTTTTCATGCCGGCCAAAGACCGGCGCAATGCTCGTGAGATGTGGCTTTCTTTTTCCGCGCCGCGACAGGGAACACTCGTGGTTGACGCGGGCGCGCACGAAGCGCTGCGCCAGCGCAAGGTCAGCCTGCTGCCCCGGGGGCTGGTGAAAGTTCGCGGCGACTTCGGCCGCGGCGCGGTCGTGGAACTCGAGACTCCGGACGCCAAAGTCTTCGGCCGGGGAGTCGTGCGTTACTCCAGCGACGAACTGGGCCGCTTGATCGGAAAAAAGAGCGGTGAAATCGAAGCGGTTTTGGGCTATAAGTATCAAGACGAGATCGTGCACCGCAACGACATGGTGCTGTGGGATTGATCATGGCGACGGCGGAGATGAAAACGGGTGAAAAAATGAAAACGCATTCCTGGGAGAAAGAACTGACGGGCGTCCTTGCCGCGGCCAAAATCGCCGCGCGCGAAGCTGCGGGCTTGAAGAACACGCTCAAGAATAAGATCCTGGAAGATGCCGCCGGCCGCATGGTCAAAGAGACACAGACGCTTTTGCGCGAGAATCTGAAAGACCTTCAGAACGCGGAAAAAGACGGTCTGAGCTCGGCCATGATCGACCGCCTGCGTCTCACGCCGGACAGGATCAAGCAGATGGCGGAAGGCGTGCGCGCCGTAGCCCGGCTCGAGGACCCGGTAGGCCGCGTGCAGGCCCGCTGGAAAAGGCCGAACGGGCTGAAGATCACCAAAGTCACGGTTCCCATCGGCGTCATTCTGATTATTTTCGAGTCGCGCCCGAACGTCACGGTCGAGTGCGCCGCGCTGTGCCTGAAAAGCGGCAATGCCGCCCTGCTGCGGGGGGGCAAAGAGGCTTTTCATTCCAATCAGGCCCTGGCGTCGATTTTTTCGAAGTCGCTTGCGCGCTTCAAGGCATCGCCGAACATCGTGAATATGATCGGAACGACAGACCGCGAGGCCGTGGACTTTCTGCTGCGGCGCCAGCAGGACATCCAACTTGTCATTCCGCGCGGCGGCCAGTCCCTCATCCGCAAGGTGGTCGAAAACTCGCGGATTCCGGTCATCAAACACTATCAGGGCATTTGCCACGTGTATGTCGACGCGCAGGCGGATCTCAAAAAAGCTTTGACCATCGCGCGCAACGCGAAATTGCAGCGTCCGGGCGTGTGCAACGCCATGGAGACGCTGCTCGTCCACAAAAAGGTGGCGCCGCGTTTTCTTTCCATGCTCAGCGAGGCTTTCGGCGCGGAAGGCTGCGAAATACGCGGCGACCGTGAGACGCTCAAATACGTGCCTTGGGCGAAGCAGGCCAAGGCCGAAGATTACGGCTACGAATTTCTGGACAAGATCCTGGCTGTGAAAGTCGTGCCGGATGCGGCCTCGGCCGTCAGGCACATCCAGGAGCATGGCTCCGCGCACACGGACGCCATCGTGACGCGCAGCAAGAAGGCCGCGCGCTATTTCGTCGATCACGTCGATTCCTCGTCGGTCATGGTGAACGCCTCCACGCGGTTCGCGGACGGTTTCGAATACGGATTCGGCGCGGAAATTGGAATCTCCACGGACAAAATTCATGCCCGGGGCCCTATGGGACTGGAGGGGCTCACCTCTTATAAGTATGTCGTCGAGGGCAACGGGCAAATCCGGTCCTGATATTGCGAAAAAAAATGAAATTAGGAGTTTTAGGCGGGACATTCGATCCCATTCACGAAGGTCACTTGGCCCTGGCCCGCGCTGCCCGGCAGCAGTTTGCCCTGGATAAAATCCTGTTCATTCCGACCCGTCTGCCTCCCCATAAAGCTGAACGTACCGATCTCGCGCCGGAATCCCACCGGGCGCGGATGGTGGAACTCGCGATCCGAGGCAATCCTGATTTTGAAATGTCCCGCCTCGAGCTCGACCGTCCCGGCGTTTCTTATACGATCGATACCCTTCAGGATCTGGAAAAACGCTATCCCGGCGCCGGCCTCTATTTGATCCTGGGCGCGGACACGCTGGAAACGCTCGATACCTGGCGGGACGCGGACAAGATCAGGAAAATTGCGGGGCTGCTCGTGGCCAAAAGGCCTGGGAGCGACGTGCGGGGCTGCGGCGACGAAGGGGTGTGCTGGATCTCCATGCAGGAAAATCCCGCGTCTTCCTCGCGCGTGCGCGAAGAATTGCGGCGCAGCCATCTTGCGCCGGGAATGCTTCCGGCGGCCGTCCTGGATTACATCCAGGAAAAGAAACTCTACGCGGGCCGCGCATGAACTTCTTGCTGCATTTTTTCATCCTCCTGGTGCTCTTCACGCTGTCAGGCTTTTTTTCGGCTTCCGAGACCGCGATTTTTTCCCTTTCCAAGATCGAAAAGCGGCGCGTCCAGAAAAAATACCCGCATCTCTATCCGATGGTCAACGACCATCTGAATCATGCGGGCCGCACCTTGACGACTATGGTCGTGGGAACGCTCCTGGCCAATACCGCGGCGGCCGCCATCGTGACGCTCCTCGTGATGGAAAGAATGCCCCGCGCGCTGGGCTGGGTCATGGGCGTTTATACGATCGTGATGATCGTCTTCTGCGAGATCATCCCCAAAGTCCTGGCGGTCCGGAAGAACGAAGCGGTGGCGGCCTATTCCGTGATTCCGCTCCGTTTTTTCAGCGTGTTTTTTTATCCCGTTTATCTCCTGACGCAAAGGGTGATCAAGCGTTTCCACAGTTTCATCGACGCCCCTCCCGCGGAAAAAAATGACGAAGTGTCCGAACAGGAGTTCCAGGCGCTGGTCAAAATCGGCGAAGAGGAAGGCGTCCTGGACAGGCAGGAACGCATGATGATTCAGAAGCTGTTCGAGCTGGGGGAGCGTCCGGTGCGCGAGATCATGACGCCGCGCGTGGACATGGTCGGCTTGGACATCGAGGACCCGCAGGAAAAGCATGAAGAGATGATGCGAAAGTATCATTACACGTATTTCCCCGTCTACAAGGGATCGGTGGACCACATCCTGGGGTATGCCGCGGTGCAGGAATATCTCCTGAACGACATGCGCGACCTCATGCAGATCCTCAAGCAGCCGCTCTTCATCCCGGAAACCAAATGGATCGACGAGCTTCTGGAGGAGTTCAAACAGAAGAAACAGCACTTTGCCATCTGCGTGGACGAACACGGCGGGACGGCCGGCCTCGTGACGCTCGAAGACGTGCTGGAGGAGATTTTTGGGGAATACCACGACGAATATTCCAAGGTCGAAAATCCCATCCAGCAGCTGAATCCTTTCGAGTTCGTCGTCAACGCCAAGATTTCCCTGACGGACTTCAACGAATTTTTTAAAAGCAGCCTCGAATCCGAAGACGCGACAACGCTGGGCGGGTTTATCCTGGAGAGGCTGGGAGAAGTCCCGAAGCCGGGCAGCGCTCTGAAGCTTCCGGAATTCGAAATGCGCATCCAGAAGATGGTCCGGCAGCGGATCCTGACCGTCATCGTCAGGAGGATGAAATGACCGGGCTGTTTTTCTGGTTTTTGCTCTGCCTTCTGCTTTACGCCTTCTTTTCGGCGTCCGAGCTGGCCTTTCTGTCTGCCGACAAAATGAAAATCCGTCAGATGGCGGACGAGAAGAACGCGGCCGCAAAAAAAGTCATGGACCTCTATGATAAGCCGCAGCACTTTCTGACGACGCTTCTCATCGGCAACAGCATTGTGAACATTGCGGCCACCTCCATCCTGACTTATTTCTTGAGCACGGGGCTCGGCATTAAGAATGAATGGGTCGTCACCCTGATCATGACGCCGGTCTTCCTGCTGGGCGGGGAAGTCCTGCCCAAGGATTACGGCCGCCTGCACGGCCAGCGCTTCCTGCTGTTTTATGCCGGCCTTTTGAAGTTCATCCGCAGGATTTTCAAGATTTTCACCAAGCTCATCTTGAAATGGGTGGATTCGCTGCTCGCTCCGCTGGGGCCGACGGAGACCAAAAGCATCTTCGTCAATGAAAAGGAATTCCGTTCGCTCATCGAGGAAATCACAAAGTCGGGAGTGGTGAGCGCCCACGAAAAGAAAATCATCGATACGATCCTGGATTTCGAGAAAGTCAAAGTCAAAGACGTGATGCTGCCGATCTCGGAAGCCCCGAAGCTGGAGATCCAGGGCAAGGTCAAGGACGCGAAGAAGCTGGCGCGGGAAATCGGCGCGCGCATGATCCTGATTTACGAAGAAGATCCTTCCATCGTGGTCGGCATGGTCTACGTCTTCGACCTGCTTTTCGAAGACGACGACGAGAAGGGGCTGCGTCCGTTTCTGCGCTCGCCGATCTTTATTCCGGAGAGCACTTCGAATGAAAAGGCTTTTTTCACGCTGCAGCAAAAGCGCCAGTCCTATTGCGCCGTAATGGATTCCCGTCATGATGTCGTGGGCGTTGTCGGCATCGAAAGGCTTCTGGCCTTCTAAAGGAGATTTATGCTGAGAAAAATGAAAGGCATTGCCGCTGCTATTCTCATATTTGCCGCCGCGGTTCCGTCTGCGAGCGCGGTCAGCGTCCAGGAAGAGGTGGGGGCTCCGCCTCCGGAAGTCTATCAGGCCGCCCTGAGTGTCCTCACGCCCTACGGTATCGACAAGCAGGATCCCGAGAAGTTTGTCGTGGAAAGCAACTGGATCGAGGACAGCGTCGAAAGAAAACAAAAGCGTTATATTATCCGGACCCAAAAAAAATTCGCGCGGCGCTACCGCGTCAAAGTCACCCTGACGCCGTGGCCCCGCTATGCCGTCATCAAAATCGAAATCGATCCCCGCTACCGTCCCATTGACTCGGCCGCTTTTGCTCCGTGGCGGAAGTTGTCGAGTGCCCGCGATGACTACGAATTGGCGCGGGAATATTTCCACCGCATCCTGACCAGCATCGAAGCCGCCCGCGCCGCCCAGCACGCCTGATCCTTCTTGTCCGATGATGCCCGAAATGAACGTAGGCGAAAATATTACACACAACTTACTATAAAGCTTTACTAAGGGAGGCCGTTAATTAGAGCACGGAATTCTTCTTATTGTTTGCTTTCATTTCCGCGAAGAGGGATGCGTGAGAGTTTTAGCGGTCGCTAATCAAAAAGGGGGATGTGGAAAAACGACAACATGCATCAATCTTGCCGCCTGCCTTGCCCACCTGAAAAAAAGAGTTCTCTTGATTGATCTAGACCCGCAGGGACATTCCTCCTGCGGCCTCGGAATCCGTTCGGAAATGCTGCCTTTTACGGTTTACGATTTACTCCGCGTCGGCGTTGAGCAGGCTCCGCCTCTCACCGAAGTCATCCAGCAGTTGAATCCGTACTTCGACGTGCTTCCCGCTACGACGTCCCTTTCCTGCCTGGAAGAAGACCTTGCGCATTGCTCCGACCGCGAGAGAAGGCTGACCCAGCAGATCGTTTCGAAGCTGAAAATCGAACAGGCTTACGATTACATCATTCTCGATTGCCCGCCGAACCTGGGTGTGCTGACCTATAACGCGCTCGAGACCGCGGATGAAATTTTGATTCCGATCGAACCCTCGTTTTTTTCACTTCACGGACTCGCCAAAATCACGGAGACGGTCCAGCGCTTCAACAAGAAGAGAAGGGCGCCCCTTCATCTTCATGCGCTGCTTACGATTTTCGATTCGCGCACGAAATTCGCCAAGGAAGTCTACGAAGAAGTGAAAAGCCATTTTCAGGAAAAACTTTTCCGCTCGATTATTCACGAAAGCGTGGTGCTCAAAGAAGCGGCCAGCGCCGGACGCAGCGTCGTGGATTACGCCCCGGAATCGCAGGCCTTCCGCGATTATTTCAATCTCGCGCTCGAATATCTCGGACGCGAATGGGATCTCCTGTTTCCCATGGAAGAACTGGGCTGGGGGAATTTCATGCGGAACAAATTCGGTCCGAGACGGGCGATTGGCGGCGTGCTTTTTCAATGCCTCAACCCGGACGCGAAGACCGTCGAGATCGCCGGCGATTTTAACAACTGGGTGCCGGAAGCCATGGCCAAGCCGGTCGGAAGCAGCGGGATATGGCAGAAGATCATTCCCATCCCGCATGGAGAATTCCGTTATAAATTTATCGTAGACGGGGAATGGCAAGTCGACCCCGGACACCCGCAGGTCAAAGAAAACACCTACGGCACATTGGATTCCTACTTAAAGGTTGTGTGACATGGTTCCTGCGGACGAAAAAAAGCTCAAACGAGGCCTGAAAGATGTTTCGCAGCTTTTTAACGGGCCGTCCCCGGGCGTCCTGGAAACGCGGGAAAACGAGATGTTTATCAAAATGGTCGGCATTTACAATCCGGGAGATCCGGGAGACGCTCTCTTTCTCAACGGGATTCTTGCCGCGCTCGTTTCAACGCATTATCCCAGCTCCATCCTGACCGTGGGGGAACGCGCCGAGGCCGAACCGAAGACGGCGGCCCGGCCTTTGCCGTCCGCTACGCCGCATCTGGGACTGCCGTGGGATGAATTCGACAAGATCCGCGAAAGCCCCATCCACCGCCATTATTCGGGATCGTCGCCCCGTCACGTTATGTTTATCAATGCTGATTTTTCTCAGACCGCGCGGCTTCCGCGGGTCGTGCCGCTGCTGGACAAATGCCTGCTTCTTGTCCGCCCCGACCTCGAAAGCCTCATGGAAGCGTATAAGTTCGTGAAGGGCGTCCAGAGCCTGAACCCCCGCTTGCAGTACTTTCTTATTTTCGAGGGCGCTTCGCAGGGAGAGAGCGGCTGTTTTCTCTTCGAAAAATTTTCTTCGCTTCTGGCAAGGCGCCTGGGGGTCGGGCTCGTGTGGCTGGGCTATCTCGATCCATACCGCGACGCCGGACGACGGGGCGACGAACTCGAATTGGAGCATCTTTTTCTGAAAGATATTTCTTCCGGCGAAATTCCGGAAAAAATCGCGCTGCTCGAGCTCATGACTTTGCAGTGGATGCAGCTTGCGTCAGAGACCGCATCATGAATCCGATCCGGGTGTGCAAGCCGATTTCCTGGACCGAAATGGAGCCGTCCGAAATACGCAAGGCGGTGCTCAAGGCGGCCGCGGAATTTTACCCGCAGTGGCTGACTCCCGAGGCTTTGAGCGCGCTTGGCGAGTCCGAGGCCGAGAGGACGGCGGGCGGCAGAGGCGCCACCGCCTTTCTCATCAAAATTTTCACGGCATTCCCGGAAACCGGTGATTTAAAAAATGCCCTGGAGGAAATCCGAAGGGTGACGGACGCGGCCGGCCCGAGAAACATTTTTCTGTTTTTCCCGTGGATGGAAAACCAGCCGCAAGCCGGAAGCGATCTCTCGGCCCATGAGTTTCTATGGAAGGCCTGCCGTTCCGTTCGCGCGGTTCAGTATCACTTCCTTGCCATGGGGGACGAGAAAGCCGTCAGCTTCCGGGAGATCTTTTCGCAAGACACGGATTTTGAAAGCATGCTTCCCGAAATGCCCCTTGTCGCGGTTGAAAGGCCTTTGAGGAGCGAAGACGAACCCTACTCTTTTTACCGCAAATCGAGGCTCTCCCAGGAAGAACTGCGGGAATTCTTCGAGCTTGGGCTCGAAATCAGGGGGATCAAGCTTGCCCCGGGCGCCTGAGGACCGGGTATGCCCGCGCCCAAGCGCTTCTCATCCCGGCTCTTTCCAAGCCGCCAACTTGTGCTATAATGTCCCTCTCTATGAGCAAAGTTAAAAGCGAAATCGAAATTCTCAAAAAGGTCCAGGAACTGGACCGCGACCTTTATCTCGCCACCGAGCGGTTGAACGAAATCCCCGAAGAAGTTTCCGCCCTCAAGCAAAAGCTGGAAGGGGAGAAGAACCGCCTCAAGGAACTCGAAGCCGCGCTGAAAAGCTGCCAGCTCAAGCAAAAAGAAAAAGAAGGCGAGCTGGGCCAGAAAGAAGGCCAGGTCAAGAAGCTGGACGGCCAGCTTTCCCAGGTGAAGACCAACAAAGAATACAGCGCTCTCCAACAGGAAATCGCTTCGCTCAAAGCCGACAATTCCCTTCTCGAAGAAGGCATTCTCAAGGCCATGGATGAAGTGGAGGCCGCGAACGAAGAAGTCCGCAAGGAAAGAGATCATCTGAAGCAGCGCGAAAAAGATTACGGCACGCTCGAAAGCGAGCTGAAAGAAAAAGAAAAAAAATTCAAAGAAAGCGTCGAGACGCTGCGGAAGCAGCGCCAGGAAATCCTCACGCAGGTCGATCCCGAGATCCGCACGATGTACGACGCTGTGGTCCAGAAACGCCAGGGGATTGCGCTCGCCAAAGTGGTCGGCGAAACCTGCGGCGTCTGCAAAATTAAATTGCGCGCTCAAATTTTGAATGAAGTCATGGGCGGCCAAAGCCTCGTAGCCTGCGAAAACTGCCTGCGCTTTCTCTATATTGAAGAGGTTGCCCCGGCTTCCTAGGCAGCCTTCTTTGTTTCGCCTCCTCCTAAAGAGCCTCATAAACCCCGCTTCAGCGTTTTTTTCCTCCACTTTACTCCCCTAAGAGAAAAACCTACATATTGTTGATCCATTCCTCTATGACCCCCATATATTGTATAGAGTTGCTATAAGAAATTAAATATTGACTCATTGTTAAGCCAAGAGTAGACTGCGGCCGATAATTGAGTGGTGAAAAGTGGTAGAAAGTGGCGAGTAAGCGAGGAGTTTAAAGCGCATGTTTTACGGGGAATACGAACATAGCCTCGACAACAAAGGACGCGTGATCATTCCCGCGAAGTTCCGGGAAATTTTCAAGGAGCGTTATGTTGAAAAGTTCTACATCACGCGCGGCTTGGACCAGTGCCTTTTCGTGTTTACCGAAGAAGTATGGAAGAGCCAGGAAAAAAAATTCCGCGAGTTGCCTTTTACCAATTCGGAATCCAGGAAATTCAATCGTCTTTATTTTTCAGGAGCCAGTGAGGTCGTTTGCGACAAGCAGGGCAGGATCTTGATTCCCGAATACTTGAAGTCATACGCGAGCATCAAGGAACAGGTCATGATCATCGGTGTTTCGGACAGGATCGAAATCTGGGCGCAGGACAAGTGGAATGATTTTTTTGGTCAGAACAAAGATAGCTTCGAAGACTTGGCAGAAAAGTTAATGGATTCGTCCAATGAAAATAAATAAAGGGGGAATTATGGCCTATCGTTCGAGGAGCAAGATGGGAGTCGACGTGCTTCGTTTCCAGGGCGATCTCGACGTTTTGGAAATGGTCAGGATGAAAAACCGCCTGAGCCGTCTTCTCAAAAAAAACCACAAAAAGTTGCTTCTGGATTTGGGGCGCACGAAACGCATCGAACTCGCGGGGCTCGGCATCCTTGTCGACCGGCTCATGAAGGTCCGCGCGGCCAAGGGCGACATCAAGCTCTGCAACCTGCGGCCCGAAGTGAAGACCGCGCTGAACATGATCGGCGTGGGCGAGTTGATGGAATCGTTCTCGAACGAGGAAGAGGCCATCCGCAGCTTTGTCGCATAAGCCCGTTTTGCTGGCGGAGGCGGTTGAAAGCCTCCGGTTGAAACCGGGTTTGAGCGTCTTGGATGCGACCCTTGGCGGCGGAGGCCACGCCGCGGAGATATTAAAGCGCATCCGGCCCGGGGGGCGGCTCATCGGGATCGACCGCGATCCGGCCGCGCTCGACCGATGCCGGAAGATTTTGGAAGGTGGGGACGTTTCGCTGCATCACGCGAACTACAGCAAGGCCAGCGAAGTCCTGGATTCATTAAATATCGATTTTGTGGATGCCGTAATACTTGACGCAGGATTCTCCTCGGACCAGCTGGAAGACGCGGCGAGGGGATTCAGTTTCGAACGGGAAGGCCCTCTGGATATGAGGATGGATCCCGGAATCGAAAAGACCGCGAAAGACCTGATCTACGATCTTTCAAAATCGGATTTGGAAGACCTGTTCCGGAGATACGGCGAAGAACGGTGGGCCCGAAGATTTGCCGAACGCATTTGCGAGGCGCGCCGGGAAAAGCCTATCGAGACGACGCTCGACCTGGCAGGCGTGATCGAAAGCGCAATGCCTGTCTCGATGAGATTCAAAAAAGGGCACAGGCCTCCCTGGGCGAGGCACAATCCGGCTACGAAAGTTTTTCAGGCCCTGCGGATCTCGGTCAATGACGAGCTGGGTTCCCTGGCCGGAGCGTTGCCGGTGTTGTGGGCAAGGGTGAGGCCGGGCGGAAGAATGGCTGTGATTTCGTTTCATTCACTCGAAGACCGGATCGTCAAACATCAGTTTAAGGATTGGGCGCTCCGGAAGGAAGGGACGCTGATCGTTAAAAAGCCGGTAGTTCCTTCGGAAGCAGAGATCCGGGACAATTCCCGGGCAAGAAGCGCGAAACTGCGCGTGGTGGAAAAAAATGAAATTCGCTCTTAAAGTCATTCTTACGGTTGCAATCGTGACGTCCTGTGTCGTACTATACGTGCACGGGGAAGTCGCGATTTTCCAGGTTTCATATTCTCTGGACGCGCACGCCCGTCTTCTGAAAGAAAGAAGCGAAGAATACCGTCGCATCAAATTCGAAGTCGAGCAGCTCAAAGCGCCGCGCCTTCTGGAAGAGAAGATGAACCAGATGAATTTGGAGTTGACGCTTCCCAGGCAGGTCAAAGTCGTCCGCATCCCCGAGCTTCCCTCCGTCGCGGACGCTGCCATGAGGAACGTAAACCCGCAGAGTTTCACCCAGTCTCCGCTTGATTTCCTCGGGCGCTGGGTCAAGGTCGCGGTGGCCCAGGCTAAAATGGAATCCTGATGTCCCAATCGGTTTCGGCAAAACGGTTTTGGTCCGTTAATGCCGGCGTAGTTCTGATTTTCCTTCTCTTGACGTATCAGCTCGTCCAGCTCACCGTGATCCGTCAGCCCTCCTTGATGGAAGCTGCGGAAAAGCAGCATCAGCTGACGATCAAGATCCCGCCCCTGCGCGGCCCCATCGTGGACCGGCGCGGACGGGAACTCGCCAGCAATCTGAAGCTCCCTTCGGTCTATGCCGTCCCGCGCATGCTCGGCGACGGGGAGAAAGAAGATCTTGTCCGCGATCTGGGCGTCATCCTCAAGCTGCCGCGCGACTATCTCGACGAGCGTCTTTCCCGCAACAAGGCCTTTGTCTGGATCAAGCGCAAGATCTCCGAAGAAGAAGCGGCCAAGATTCAGGCGCTGCGCCATCCCGCGCTCGGTACGATCGAAGAATACCGCCGTTTTTATCCGCAGGGCGACCTTCTGTCCCAGGTACTGGGTTTCACGAACATCGACAATGAGGGACTGGAAGGCGTGGAGCTTTTTTTTAATAAGGAGCTCCGTGGTCAGGAGGGCGTGCGCTACACGCGCCGCGATGCGCTCGGCCGTGAGATCCGCGCCTTCGAACTGAAGACCGTTCCTGCCGTGAACGGCAGCCGTGTGGTGCTCACCATCGACCAGTACCTTCAATATCTGACCGAGCGTTCCCTCGAAAATGCCTACGTCCAGTGGAAAGCCAAAGGCGCCAGCGCCATCATCATGAATCCCAAGACCGGCGAGATTCTCGCGATGGCCAACCGCCCGGGTTTTGATCCCAATGAATTCGAAAAATCTTCCAAAGAAAGCCACCGCAACCGCGTGCTGACCGACATGTACGAGCCCGGCTCGGTTTTCAAGATCGTGGCCACTTCGGCCGCGTTGAACGAAGGCACGGCCTCGCCGGAGGACGTCTTCTTCTGCGAAAACGGGCAGTACCGCTACGGCACGCGCGTGCTGCGCGACGTGCATCCTTACGGGACGCTGACCTTCGAGGAAGTGCTCATCAAATCCAGCAACATCGGCGCGGTCAAAATCGCCGCGACGCTGCAACACGAGACATTTCAAAAATACATCGATGGTTTCGGCTTCGGCAAAGCGACAGGCATCGACATGCCGGGCGAAGCGCCGGGTTTTACGCGCAAGCCCAAGGACTGGTCCAATACTTCGCCATACAATATCCCGATGGGCCATGAAGTCATGGTCACGGCCCTGCAGATGGCCAACGCTTACTCGGTTATCGCCAACGGCGGCTATCTTGTGAAGCCTTACATCATCGCCCGCGTGGAAGACCAGTACGGCGTCGTTTTAAGGGAGAAAAAGCCGGAAGTTGTTCATCAGATCATCAAGCCCGAAGTGGCGAAAAAGATGAACGACATCTTGGTGCGCGTGGTTCAGGAAGGAACGGGCAAAAAAGCCATCATCGACGGGATCTCGGTGGGCGGCAAGACGGGAACCGCGCAAAAAGTCCTGCCCGGCGGGCGGGGCTATTCGCACAACAGCTTCATCGCGTCGTTTATCGGATTCGCTCCGGCTGAGGACCCTCAGCTGGTCATGGCCGTCGTGCTCGACGATCCTAAACCCAGCTATTACGGCGGCAGCGTCGCGGCGCCTGTTTTCAAGGAAGTGATCGAAGCGGGGCTTCTTTATATGGGGTATGTTCCCAGCAATGCGGAAAAACTCAACGCCGATGGTTCCGCGCCCGCCGCTCCAGCCAATCCGCCCAAGCCTCAAGCAGTAACTTCTTCGGGTAGAGCCGAATAGCTTCCGGATAGCCGCCGGGGCACGTCACGTTGATCTCCAGCAATTTTTCCTGCATCACGTCGATGCCGACGAAATGCAATCCCTCTTTGCGCAGAAAAGGTCCCATCTCGCGAACCATTTGTTTTTCGCGGGCCGTTAATTCCACGGCATGAAAGGAGCCGCCTTGTCCCAGGTTGGAGCGGAATTCGCCCGGCTTGGGACGCCGCTCATAAGCCGCGAGAAATTTTCCTTCCAGAATAAAAATCCTTTTGTCGCCCGGCGTTTTGGTTTCGAGAAACTCCTGGGCCAGGATAACCCGCGATCCTTTTTTCGTGGCCTTTTCCAGCGCGCGTGAGGCCTGCCGGGCCGCGCCGGGCAGAATGAAAATGCCTTCGCCGCCTTTTAAATCGAGCGGCTTGATGACCACGTCTTTGCGCAGCTGCCGGCGGAAGGCGAGGATTGTTCCGGCATCGCTCGCCACAAGGGTGCGCGGCATCCACCGGGGGAATTGGAAGCAGCACAGCTTTTCGTTGTTGTTGCGGATGCCCCGCGGGTCATTGGAAATGAAAACATGGCGGGCCGCGCGCTCGAGCAGGTAGGTCATGGCGAGGTAGCGGCTGTCGAAGGGCGGTTCTTTGCGCACGAGCACCAGATCGAAATCGCGGAGGCGGCGCGCCGCGGCAGGCCCCTGGCGGTAATGGAGCGGGGAAACCTGCCTTACCGGCCGGCAGCGGGCAAAGACATCTCCGGTATTTTCCCACAGGTCCGGAACGTCCGCGGCCCAAGTCTTATGGCCCCGGCGCCCCAATTCCGCGAGCAGGTGCAGGGAGCTGTCATATTCGGGCATCAGCTTGCTCAGGGGATCAAGAACGAATAGGGTTTTCATGACGGATTTTGCCTGATTGTGTTCGTTATTTAAAAAAGGTATTCTAATCCAAAAAAAACGGGGAGTCAGTCCTTTTGAGCACACTTTTGGAGCAGCATCCCCAGGTCCCGCTGAGATCGGAAGCGGACCTCGAGGGCTATTTTCAAAAATTCTGCAAGCCGCATGACGAAGTCCGCGTAGGCCTGGAGGCCGA
>DATJFP010000040.1 GCA_035495615.1 Verrucomicrobiia bacterium
AGTTGCCGGACACGCCCCAAAAAGAACAGTGGACCGCGATCACGACGCGGATGTTGTGCGTCTCGCAGAATTTGAGGACCTCGTGCAGGCCGTTCTTCATCAGGTTCTCGTCGAGGCGCCCTTCTTCCGGCTCCCATTCCGCCCACGGAAGCGCGATCATCACCGCATGGATGCGGTCGAAATCGAAACGGTAAAAATCTTTCAGCGCCTGCGCCGGGTATTCCCATTTCGAACGGTTGTACTTGATGCCGACCTGCGCGGCTTGGGCCGGGCCGCCCTGAGCCGCGAAAACCAAAACGAGAATCGCGGCAAAATGCGCCGGCCTTAACGGGAGACTCATTGCTTTTTCTTGATGAACTGGCCGAGCTGGTCCACGGCATCCATGATGTTGACCGGCACCGCGATCACGACCGTATTGGAGGCCGTGGGCCCGAGTCCGTCGATCGACTGCAGGGTGCGGAGCTGCATGGCGCCCGGGCTTTCGGCCATGGTGCGGGCCGCGGCCGCGAGGTTGAGCGCCGCTTCCTTGTCGCCCTCGGCTTTGGTGATCGTGGCGCGTTTCTCGCGCTCAGCCGACGCCTGGCGCGACATCATCTTCTTCAGCTCTTCGGGCATGTCGATGTCCTGCATGCGGATGCCCGTGACTTCAAGGCCCCAGTCCTGGGTATCTTTTTCCACGGTCTCCTCGATCGCCTTGCCGATCTGCTCGCGCTCGACGAGAAGCTGGTCGAGCGTCATCTGTCCCACCACGTCGCGCAGTGAAGTCTGCGCGTATTGCGAGATCGCGGTCCGGTAGTCCTGCACTTTGATGATCGCGTTCGCGGGATCGTCGACCTTGAAGAAGAGCACGCCGTTGATTTTGACGGGCACGTTGTCTTTGGTGATCACCTGCTGCGCGGGAATGTCCATCGCAAGCACGCGCATGTCGAGCAGCTTGACCTGGTCGATGAGCGGGATGATGAAGAAAAGGCCCGGGCCCTTGATGCTGCTGAATTTTCCGAGCCGGAACACCACGCCTTTTTCCCACTGGGCCGCGAGCTGGATGCCGGAAGCGATGACGATGTCGCCGAAAAGCCAGGCCATGCCCACCCAGGTCGCCATGAGCGGGTCGGTTTGCCAGACAATGTTCATCACGAACAGTCCGACGATCAGCAAAACCGTGAAAAGAAGTCCCGAAATGTAGTTCATCATAAAACGCTCCTTGTCTTGGTTAACCGCCTAAAAGGTCCGGCATTCCTCGAGATTTTTTTCCGGCGCGGGATCCGCTTTCGGCGGCGAGGTTTCCCGTCCGAAGATCCCGGCCTTCATGAAACGCGCGCGGATTTCCCAGAGGCGGCAAAAATTCCCCACGCCTTTTTTGGGAACCAGCGCGCAAAGTCCGAATTGAGGATTGAAAGAAGCCTGCCAGAACGGATGCCCCGCCTCTTTCTGGTAATCTTCGATGGCAGTCATGACGCCGTTGCGCGGGCCGCCTTCATGAACGGCATGGAAGGCCCGCGGGTTCATTCCTTCCGGACTGAGCGCGCTCCTGCCGCGCACGACGCCCTGGCGCTCGAAAGGATGGCGGAACGCTTCGGGCACGGCGGCGGGAGCGTAATAGCGGTCGCGCCTTCCGTACGGCCAGGACGTGTCATGAAAAAAAAGCGCGCCGGAATCCGCAAGAAGGCCCCGCTCGCGGATCAGGGAAAGTTCATGATAGACCGTGTACCAGTTGTGGTCGCCGTCGACCATGATCGCGTCGAACGCGTCCTTCGCGCCGAGAGCCGCCAGCATTTCAAGGCTCGTGCCGCGGCGCAGCTCCACGCGCGAATTTCCCGCGTATTTTTTTTCCAGATCGTGGACAAGGCAAGGGTCCATCACGACGATTTCTTTGAGCGCGGGAATCCGGAGCAGAGCATCGGTCACGGCGCCTTCGCCCGCGCCGATCTCGCAGACACGGCGGCAGCGGTGGTCCTGCAGATAAGAACGGAGGATGAGCTCGAAAAGGAATTTCATCGTGTGCTTAATCTAGCACGTTTGAGGACGGACGCAAGCTTCGCAGGGAAGGTTTCGCGCCCGGAACCTAGCGGGCGAGATAGCCGCCGTCGACGACCAGGGCATGCCCCGTTATAAAGGAAGCCTGGTCCGAGCACAGCCAGACCGCGGCCGCGGCCGCTTCTTCGGCCTTGCCGAAGCGGCCTGAGGGCAGGTCTTTCTTGATGAGGGAATAAGAAAAGCGTTTCTTGAATTTCTGGTAAAGCCGGGTGATGGCGTCGGAGCCGTCGCCCGCTTTTCCCGCGACGGCCCTGTCCAGCATGCGCGTCTCGATCATGCCCGGGCAGATCGCATTGATGCGGATGCCGGACTTGAAGTATTCCAGTGCCGCGGTTTTCGTCAGGCCGATGATGCCGTGCTTGGTCACGGCGTACGGGGCCGAACGCTTGAGGCCCGTGAGGCCCGCGACGGACGCCGTGTTCACGATCGCGCCTCCGCCGCCGCGCGTCATGGCCGGAATTTCGTACTTCATGCAAAGCCACACGCCTTTGAGATTCACGCCGAGCACGCGGTCCCATTCTTCTTCCGTGTACTCCGCGGTCTTCACGCGCCGGCCTTCGATGCCCGCGTTGTTGAACGCAAAATCCAGACGTCCGTAGGCTTGGGTCGTTTCCTCGACCATGCGCTGGACATCCGCGGCTTTGGAAACGTCCGCGCGGACGAAAACAGCCTCGCCGCCCTGCGCGCGGATGCCGGAAGCGGTTTGCTCCCCGCCTTCCGCGTCCACGTCGACGGCCACGACTTTGGCGCCGCGCGCCGCGAAGGCAAGCGCCGCCGCGCGGCCGATGCCACCCGCCGCTCCTGTGACGAGAGCCGTTTTAGTATCCCATCCGCTTGTTTCCCGCTCGCTCATGCTTGAGTTCCCCGCTCGAGCTTCACCATTTCATGCACATTGCCGCGCACCGGCACGGCGTTGTTTTCATAACGGCCGTCCTGCTCGAAAACTTTCATGGGCATGCCGCGCTTGACGCCGAGCGTCACGACCACATGCCGGTCGATGCGCGCGTCCGGAACGACCTGCAGGCGCCGGGCTTTCAAGGCCATTGCAACGATGATCTTCATCATCATGGTGGCCAGGGCCCCGCCCAGGCACGAATGAGCGCCGTAGCCGAAGGGCAGGTACTCGAAAGGCGAAGGCTGCTGGGATTCCCAGCGCTCGGGGCGGAAGCGCTTCGGATCCTCGAAGACCTGCGGTGAGCGGTGGGTGAGGTAATGGCTGTGAAAAACCGGCGTGCCTTTTGGAAGGAGATAGGGCCCGACCTTCACGTCTTTCGTGCATACACGGTAGGAATAAACCGGCGGCGGAAAAAGCCGCATGCTTTCCTTCAAGACCGCGTCGAGATAAGGAAGGGCCGCGATTTTTTCCCACGCGTCGTCCTCGAGGCCCTGCAATTCTTCGTGCAGCCGCGCGGCTTCTTCCGGATGCTGTGCCAGCAGGAAAAACGTCCACGTCAGGGCATGCGCCGTGGTTTCGAAGCTGGCATTGAACACAAAGCCGGTCAGACCGATCAATTCGTCGTCCGAAAGCCGGGGCTCGGGCGCGTCATGCGCGCTCAGAAGAAGCGACAGCACGTCGTTGCCGCCTTCGAGGCCTTTCGCGCGGCGCTTGGCGATCATGAGGCGCACCTTGGCTTCGAGTTTTTCCGCGTAGCGCAGCAGCCGGCCGTACGGCGTGAGCGGCGTATTCCAGCGCAGGACGCGGACGGACGCGGAATTGCTCATGTGATGCCACGCATCGAAACTGTCCGCCACGTCGAAGGCCGTGGGATCGTCTTCCAGGCCGAAAAGAATGTCCGCCGCGATCTGCTTGATGAGCGTTTTCATTTCCGCGCAGATGTCTTTTGTCTCGCCGGGCTTCCAGCCCGCGATCAGGCGGCCGGTCATGGCCTTCACGGAAGGAACGTATTTCACGATTTCTTTGGTATAAAAAGGCGCGGCCACGACCTGGCGCGCGCGGCGGTGCTGCTCGGCGTTCATGTTGAGGAGCGTGAGGCCGAGCCGCCACTGGGAAGAATTTTTCGGGCCCTGGAACGTGATGCCCACATTCGCAAAAGTCCCGGCGTCGCTGAGAAATTGCTGGTTGTATTCGGCGCCGATGCCGAAGACCATGCCGCGCCGGCCGCGCACGAAAAGGAAAAGGTCGCCGTACTCGCGCTGAGCCCGCGACATGTAGGCAATGGGGTCGGCCAAAAAAGAAAAAAGGTTTCCCCGCCATCCGACAAAAGGCATGGGCGGCGGGCCCGGCATTTGTTCGATGGGAATCAAGGAAACAGGCGTCTCGGACGGCGCGGTAGACCTGGGGGCGGACACAGATTCGGACAACGGATTCTCCTGGGTAGCGTTAGCGGGAAAAAAACGGTCCGGAGGCTCCGCGGAACGGCTTCCGGAAAGGCGTATTCTATGCCATCCCCCATGAAATGAGAACCGATTTCGGAAGGCTCCCGCCCGTCGGATTCCGCTAGGCTTGATGCCGGGCCTGGTTAGGAAAATTGCCGGCAGACTTTAGAGTGGAATAGAACTTGGCGTCAATGTTCGTGGAAGCGCTGCTGCAGGACCTTGGAAAAGGCGCGGCAGGCATCGATGGCCGTAAAAATACCGACGAGCTTCTTGTTCTGCACCACGAGCGCCGAGCCATAATGCTGCCCGGCCATTTCGTCGAGCACTTCGTGGAGCTTGGCGTCCGGCGGAACTTGATAAGGTTTTTCATGGCAGATGTCCGCAAGCTTGAGAAGCTGGGGGCTCGAGCCCACGAGGCCGAGCGCCATTTTCACATCGCGGTCGGACACGATGCCGTACAAAACGCCGTCTTTCATGACCGGCAGATGGCGGATCTTCAATTTCTGCATCAGGGCTTCGGCCGCCTCGACCGATTCTCCCGCTTCTAGGGTCTTGGGCTCACACGACATGTATTTTTGAATGATGGGCTCTTCTTTGCTCATACGTTCTCCGGAAAGTTAAAAGCGGTTGAGGCTCTTAAAATGTCGTCATTCCCGGCAGGATATTCAGTGGAATTTAAAGAGGAGACTATCGGGCCCGCTCCCAGGCTTCGAGAGAGCCGGGCTTGACGCGAAACAGCGGATGCGGATCGAGCCGCGCGCGCCTTGCTTTGGCGAAACCGCGCGGGGTCGCGCTTTTTCAATTTCAGGCGCAGCCATTGCCATTCGTACCGCATCTGGCCGCGGGTGACGAAGAGTTTCGAGCGGGAATTTTTTCCCGGGATCTTCGTCCGGTCGAAACAGTATCCCCGCCGGCACGCTTCTTCCCAGACTTCATATTAAATAGGAAGCGATCACGGCCTGCGGATCTGCGGCGGCCCGGAAACGGTCCAGCTGCGGGTGGTGCTTGTGGCCGCGCGTCCTGCCGCGCAGGGCTTTCTGGGCGAGAAGGCCTTCGCGCCAGAGCGCGACCATGCCCTTGGCATCGAGTTATTTGGGATGAAGGCTCCAGAGCCGCATCAACCCTGTTTGAGCCAGTCGATGGCGGCCACGATGTCGTTGTAGAAAACGCGGTGATCGCCTTCGGCGAACGCAAGCCGCGCGAGATAAGCAAGCCGGCTGTTCGGCACGACGATGGCGCGCCTGAGCTTCACGCCCATTTCTTCGTCGAGCTTCCACTGCGCAAGAGGCACTTCCACGGGCGGGGCTTCCATTTCGAGCGCGTCGTAAAGGACTTTGCGGCGGTCCGTGTCGTTGACCAGGACAAGCACCTGTTCATGGCAGGCGCGCAAAAGTTCGGCCGTGGGTTCGCCGCGGACACGCGCGACGATCAGCTCCCCCACGATCTCGACCCACAGCTGTCCCCGCAGATAAGTTTCTTTTTCCAAGGCCTTTTCCTCCCTTTACACTTCCTGCAGGCGCGCTTCCGCTTCTTTGCGCGAGGCCACGGTGAGGAATTTCACGCGGGGCGAATAGTGAAACAGCGACATGATGTTGAAGCCGATGTCCTGAGAAGGCTCGACCACGACCCGCACGATATCCGTCACGCCCCGGTCATCGAAAAATTCCATGGTGTGTTTGATGAAGTCTTTCAGTTCCGGATCAAAAGACTGCACCTTGGACATGTCCGTCAGCAATTTAAAACCCCCTTGCTTCGGAACGACCTTTTCGACCTGCGCAAAAAAGGGCCCGGCTTCCGAGGCGTCGACTTTGCCCGCGAATTCGATGACCACCGTATGAGTTTTGGAATCGTAGAAGGTGCTGATCATGGTTCACCTTAATCCCAAACCGGAGGCCTGTCAATCGTGGAAAGCCTGAATCAGCGTGAAAAGGCCGAGCAAAACGACGATTCCCGAAACCAGGCGTTTGAAAATTTTTTCCGGGATCCAGGACAGCAGAAAAGTGCCCGCCAAAGTCCCGGCCAGGGTGCCCAGGCTCATGACGAGAATCAAGGGCCAGAGGTGCAGCAGCCTGCCGCGTTCGATGAAAAAATAAACCGGCATGCGGGAGACATCGACGATCAGGCCGACCGCGGTCGCTGTGGCGACGTAAGACTCTTTGGAAAGGTCGAATCCCAGCATGGCCGCGGAACGGATGCCGCCCTGGTTGCCGACGAGTCCGCCGAAAAATCCAGACAGCGCGCCGGCAAACCACGCCACGCGCCCCTTGAACCGCATTTTCTCCGAGCTTCCGGTCACGCCCAACGTTCCCGCGAAAACCAGAATGCCTCCGAGGATGGCCGCCATCCCCGGCGAAGAAATAAAAGCGTGGAAGACGGCGCCTGTCAGCCCTCCCAGCGCGCTCAGGACGCCGAAGTGAACGAGAGTCTTGCGGTCGATGTGCGCCTTCAGCCGCCAGAAACGCAGGGCCGTGCCGAAAAAATGCGCGATGGAAACCGCGGCCACGGCAAGATTGGCGCCGTAGCCGACGGTGAGAAAAGGCGTGAGCAGGCTGCCGATGCCGAAGCCCGCGATGGAAGCGACGGCGCCCGCGATGACGGCAAGAAGGGCCGCGAAAAGCTCAGGCATTTTTCCGCACCCTCGAAACGAGCCATGCGGCCCTGGTTTTGCTCAAGGCCATGACGGCGGCCGCCGACACGCAGAAAATCAGGACCGGAAAAAAAATCTCCCAC
>DATJFP010000041.1 GCA_035495615.1 Verrucomicrobiia bacterium
TCTCTTTTCGCAGGAAAATGGTTGAAGGCATCGCGATCGAGAGGATTGTAGATAACGACGGCGGTCTCGTAATCGGGAAACCCTTGGTCGGAAAGCCGGACTTCGCGCTTGCGGTAAGCGGTTTCTTCCACCTCGTATTCCATTTCGCCCAATATGCCCTCTAAAATCGCGGCATAACGTCCCTTGTGATTTTCATACAAGACTTCAAAGGCGCGCCGCACGGTTTCGAAATTCTCTTCCTCGACGAGAATGTAATAAAGACGGTCCAAGGTAAAATAGGGCTGGTCCCCGAGTACTTCGTCGACGGCATACTCCCATTCCGGTTTTAAAACCCGCACAAACTTTTGAAAGCCTGCGACCAGGGCTTCAAAGTCCATCTCAAGAAGCCAGGAAAAAAGCTTTGCCTCGTCCGCCTGTCGCAAAATTTCCAGCCACTGGATAAAACCTTTGGGGCTTATTTGGTCCCGCTGCCAGCAGTCGATGTCAGAAATAAAAAAGAGCTGCCTCAAGTTGGCATAACGTATGACCTCAGAGCGCTCCTCGGGGTCCATTTCCCGCGTAATAAGGTAAAGCTCCTCATTGGATAACGCCTGGGTCAGTTTGAGTGGCTCATGAGCATGCAGGATAAGATCCCCACGTTCCTTGATGGAGCTCTTGGAAAAGACTTTCAGCTGCTCTTCGGGTCCTAGAGATTCGAAATCTTCGGTAGGTATGGTCACAAAATCACATTACTTGATTGGTTGCAGGATGATCTAAAGGCCTTATTTTACACTAGGCTGCACCGACGCCTTAAAAAAAAGGAGGTACCTGGATTAGAGGTACCTCCTTTGCCGTCCCTCCGGAGAAAAAGGGGGGAATCTCCGTAGGGATCTGAAACCTTTTTCACCGTTTAGGGGAAAAGCACTCTGTCTAATTGTGGTGAAAGGGTAACATGGGAGAAAGTGGATTTCAAGGGAGTTAATAATATTTTTTAATAAGTTATAACTAATTAATTTTATTGAAGTTACACTTTTTAAATATATTAAAATAAGTATTTTGCTAATGAAGGAGGTTGGATTCGAAGACAAGATCGTTTAAAGCTACGCCGATGGCCGATTCAGAGATGGGATAAAGCGTGACCTGATTGGTGCGGTTGAGCGCGGCTGCAATGCCGGAAACAAACCCATTTTCGAAAGCAAGAAACTCAACTCCTTGGACATCATCCGCTTTTTTTTGCAAAAGAGATTTAAACTGTTTCAATTCTGCTTCGGTCGTCTTCAGAAAAATGAGGCGGCCGCGGCGCATTTTTTTTGTGACATTCTGGGCTTTGAGAATGCTCACATACCCGCAATCGATCCAAAGGAGCGGTTCCCCCCTATCCCCCGTCACGACAAGATCGGGTTTGTAATGCATGCCTACGTCCACTTCGATTTGCAGCTTGGGATCATAGAACAGAATGTAGGCAAGCATCTTCAAAACGACATGCTCACGCAACTCGCTGTCCTCTTTGACGAGGATCATCTTTTTATGGAATTTTTTAAATTGGATATCCAGCGTAAATTTTTCAATCATGCCAGGATTTTATAAGAAAGGCGCGGGAAATACGAATATCTTAGAGGATGGGAAATTACAGTAAGAACCGTAGCCCCGCTAGATGTCGTTTTGCCCCCGCACCTGAACAGGGCTACGGTCTTACCATAAGGAAGAACGTCGTCATCCTTGCAAGTCAGATGCCAAATGGAGCCTTCGCTCTTAAAATCATAACACCATAAAAATCAAAGACTTAGAATTTACGAGCTAAGATTTCAGGGGCTTCGGCGACAGAATTGTGCGGGTGGAGACGCTTTTGTTGCCTCGGCGTCGTTCTCAATAATTATATTTGACATTGAAAAGGTCGGGCGTATACTACGGAACAAACAAGCTAGGTGTGAAGCTTTAGGGTTATACAACCGCAAGTTTTGATAGCTTGCGGTTTTTTTATCGAAGGCTGCCTGTTGTTTCACAAGAAAGGAACATGCAAGATGCCCCAAGGAACTGTTAAGTGGTTCGATAATAAAAAAGGTTATGGTTTTATCACGCCTCAGGGAAGCGGCAAAGATGTGTTCGTCCATCACACCGCGATCCAGGGGGATGGATTCAAAACCCTTAACGAAGGTGACTCGGTCGAATTTGAAATCGTTCCCGGTCCCAAAGGCGACCAGGCCGCTAACGTCGTTAAACGTTAAGCCTCAATCGTCCAACGAATCCCCCACTTCGAAAAAACGAGTGGGGGATTTGTTTTTATAAAAATTAAAGCAGAGAGAAGCAAATGTTGTTCACGAAGATTAAACTCCATTATCCGCGCTTTGTAAAAACCATGGCGATTGCCATGGCATGGGAAACGTCCATGTGTTCCCATGAAAGCGTCGTGGGTTTAAGGAGGTCTTCGGAGATTTAGCAGGCAACAAAATAGGCAACCTTAAGCCCACGACTGAGAAATCGGTCGTGGGCTTTTTTTTTGATTTTTTTCACAACAACCCAACAAGGAGGGGTTATGAAACCGCAGTACATAGAAAAACCCAGGAACAGATTTGCGTTCAAAAGGAACAAGGATCCGGTCAAGTTGACGGCCCTCTTGTACCTGAAGGAAGCCTTACAGGGAGAGCGCTACGAGGAATGCGCCGAGTTTATCGCTACGGCTCAGGAATTCGGCGCGACTCAGCGGGAAATTCAAAATCTCCTCGAAGATCCGCGGAGGATTCCTTAAATGACGGGAGAAAACGACGGAATGTGTCCGGAAAAACGAGGGTCAGGAGGATATGGGGGGTTTGCCTATCGATTCTTTGGCGATTCTTCTTCGTATCTCTCCTGCCCTCATCCGTCTCTTTTCTTCTTCGGTTTCGGCGATGAGGCGGGGAACCTCTTTGGGTTTACCCGTCACAGGATCCAGATTGACCATCGTAAAGTAACAGGAATTCGTGTGCCGCTTGCGGCCCGTCTTCAAATTCTCAGCGACGATTTTGATGCCGATTTCCATCGAGCTTCTCCCGACGTAATTCACGGAAGCCAGAAAAGTCACGAGCTCGCCAATGAGGATAGGTTCGTGGAAATCCACGCGGTCGACGGATACCGTCACGCAATTCGGGTCCGAATGCCGGGACGCGCAGACATACGCCACGCTGTCCGCAATCGATAAGATCGTCCCGCCATAAATCGTGCCGCCGAGATTGGCGTGCTGCGGCATCATCAGCTGGTTCATTTCGGTTTTGGAATCACTTACTTTTTTTGCGGTCACTTTTCTTTCTCCGCTTTTCTTTTTTGTTCTTTACGGAAGATTTGGGCAATGCCTCCCCGACAACAAGCCTTTCCTTGAATTTCTTGGAATAAGCTTTCACTTCGCATTCGCGGACAAGGGCCCGGGCACGTCCGCCACAAGGTTCCTGATAAAGAAGCTCGACGGGAAGGCGCGTCCGCGTGTAGCGCGAGGCTTTTCCTTTCTGATGCATCTGAAGACGGCGGTCCATGTTTTTGGTCACTCCCGTGTAGAGAGAGCCGTCGTTGCAGCGCAGGATGTACAGCGTCCAGGGATCCTCCGCCACGGTACCCCGGTCTTTTTCCAGCATCTTATAGATCATCTTCTTATAGGTAGAATGCATACGGTTCTTTTATCGGATTTATCCGGACAAATTTGATGCACGGAAAACTACGCGCGTGCTTTGTGGGGGGCCGCGCCGGCGCCCAGGAGCACATCCAAAGCTGCCGCAATTTGGGCGTGCCGGAATCCAAAAGCGTGGGCATACAGAATTCCGGAACCGAGAAATTCATGGTCATAGGGATTTCGGAGGAAAAGGACTTCCAACCCCCGGACCTTGGCCTGGAGGCTTTCGAGGAGCCGGCGATTGCCCGGGAAAAGATGCGCGTCAAAACAAAAGAAAAGTACGCGTCCGCCTGAAACTTTTTCGAGACATTCCCGGACCTGGCCTTCATCGGGATCCAAAGGAAGTAAAACCGTCGTTTTAGGCATGATGCCGTGTCTTGCGAGGAGTTCCGCCACGCATTTTGCATCGTTCTCTAGTTCAGGTTCGAGTGCAAACTTGACGCCGATCTCGGAAAGCCGGGGAAAGATTACCGTGACTTCTCGTGCATTCTCTTCCCTGCTCCTGGACGGCGGATTTCCCTTGGCGACCCCTTCACGGGCGATTTTTTCAGCCAGGGTTTTTCCGTCTTTTTCGGGCAAGGGAATTCCCTGTAAAAAACGCTCGGGCCGGAGTTTTTTAAGCGCTTCTATTCTTGCGGCGCTTTTTTCCAGCTCCTCGGAATCCAGCCTGCCGTCTTCATAAGCTTTTTTGAGCTCATGAAATGCCTCGCGCTGATCTTTGGCGCTGGAACAAATGAGAATCACGTCATGGCCGGCCGCGGCCGTCTGCACTGCGGCTTCCGCCACGCTGCCGCGTTGGCGAAGCGCGCCCATCTCGAGGTCATCGCTCAATATCAAACCCCGATAACCGAGTTCCTTCCTTAAATAATCGTGGATGATTTTTCTGGAAAAGGTAGCTGGAATGTTTTGCGGGTCGAGATTGGGATACACGGGATGCGAGGACATTACCGAATGGACTCCGGCCTGAAACGCCGCGAGGAAGGGCTTCAGATGGATTTTTTTCATTTCCTCCCACGTCGTCGGCAGAACGGGAAGGCCCAGATGCGCGTCCAGCGGCGACTGCCCTTGTCCCGGAAAATGCTTTGCGCATGCGGAGACCCCGGCTTCCTGCATTGCGGCAATGCGGGCGGCGCCGAGGCGCGCTGTAAGGTCCGGATTCCGTCCGTAAGAACGGATGCCGATGTTCGGGCTGTGAACTTCCGTCAGAACGTCGAGAGTTGGGGCAAGATTCAGGTCAATTCCCAGGCGCCGGAGTTCCAAAGCCTCGATGCGCCCCTGTTCCCGCACGTACTTTTCGCGGCCCGCATAGCCGGCCGCCAGATTATCGGGAAAAAAGGTAATGCCTTCCTTCAAATGGATGACGCGCCCGCCCTCATGGTCCACAGCGATGAGAAGCTTCCGCTGCAAGGCGCCTTCGAGCGAAGCAAGAAAAGTGCGAAGCTGCTCCGTGGAATGGAAATTCCTGCGGAAAAGGATCAAACCTCCCGCGAAGGTTTCGCGGAAAAGGGCGACAAGCTCGGGCGTCACCTCCTGCCCGGCAACGCCGATCATCAAAGTCTGGCCGATACGTTCTTCCAGTTTCATCGCGGCGATTTTATCACAATTGCCGCGGGCATCCTATCTCCCGGTCCCGGATCGGACCGGGACTGAGAAAACCGTTTCGGCGTAAAGCCGGAATCGCTGCCGGTCCCCGTTGTCACGGCGGCTCCTAATATGTTATGCTCCCTCACTTCTATGAAAAAAATCGACTACGCCAAATTGCTGACCGAGCAGCGCAACCCGCGCACGCGGAACCTGGACCGGCTCGACACCGCAGGAATTCTCCGGCTCATGCACCATGAAGACATGAGCGTTCCACGCGCGGTGTGGAAAGTGCGCAAGCAGGTCGCGCGCGGGGTGGACATGGTCGTGGCGGCCGTACGGGCCAAAGGCCGCGTTTTCTTCGCCGGCGCCGGCACGAGCGGAAGGCTCGGAGTGCTCGAGGCGGCTGAATGCCCGCCGACGTTCAACACGCCGCCGGGTCTCTTCCAGGCCGTCATCGCGGGCGGTAAAAAGGCCGTGTTCCGTTCCCAGGAAGGCGCGGAAGACCGCGAACAGGAAGCCTTCCGCATTTTTTCCAAAAAACTGCGCCGGGGAGATCTTGTCATCGGCATTGCGGCCAGCGGCGTCACGCCTTTCGTGCGCGGGGCCCTGCGAGCCGCGCGCAAAAAGCAGAACAAGACGATTCTCGTCTCCTGCAACAAGAAAACACTTCCCCGCGAACTTGTCGACTGCCTCATCGTTCCGGAAACCGGCCCTGAAGTCATTTCCGGATCCACGCGCCTCAAAGCGGGAACGGCGACGAAACTTGTCTTGAACATGCTCACCGCAGCCTCGATGGTCCGCCTCGGAAAAGTCTATGAAAACTGGATGGTCGACCTCCAGCCCAAGTCCAAAAAGCTGCGCAGCCGCGCCCTCCGGATCATCCAGCATCTCGGCGAAGTCTCGCCGCGCGAGGCCGAAAACTGCCTCGCCGAGTCGCGCAGGAATGTAAAAGTGGCGATTCTCATGGCGAAGAAAGGCTGGGATTACGAACAGGCCCGTTCCCGTCTGAAAGAAACCGCGGGCTTTCTCGGCAAGGCCCTGTCCTGATGGGGAAACTCGCGCTGGGGCTCATGTCCGGCACCTCCGCAGACGGAGTTTCTGTCGCGGCCGGAAGCTTTGGCGGCGATTTCAAAATTTACGGGTACGAAACCTACGATTTTCCTCCCGCTCTCGCGCTTCAAATCAAGCGAGCCCGTTCGCTTAAGATTGACGAGTTCTCGCGGCTGAACGTTTCCCTCGGAAAATTCTTCGGGCGGTGCGCGCTTTCTTTCATCACGAAAAACAAATTAAGCCGTTCACGGATCGCGGTCATCGGCTCTCACGGACAAACCCTCTACCATGGACCCGCGGACAATCCCCCTAACACCCTGCAGGCCGGCGAACCGAGCGAAATCGCGGAGATCACCGGCCTTCCCGTGGTCGCGGACTTCCGGCCCCGTGACATCGCGGCAGGCGGCGAGGGAGCCCCGCTCATTCCTTTCTTCGACCAGTTCTTTTTCGGCAAGGGGCGGCCACGCGCCTTGCAAAACATTGGCGGAATCGGAAACGTTTCGCTTGTCGGGAAACCGGTACGGCCGCTGGCCTTTGATACGGGGCCGGGCAATTGCCTGATGGATTTGGCAGCCGCAAGATTTTCGCGCGGGAAGAGTTCCTGCGATCGAAACGGCATTCTCGCTTCACGCGGGAAAGTGGATTTCAAAGCCGTGAACGAAATGATGCGCCATCCTTTCTTCCGCCGGAAGCCTCCCAAATCCACGGGACTGGAACTTTTCAATGAACGTTTCGTCCCCGCGCGCCTGTGGCGCCAGGAGAGAGAAGACTGCCTGGCGACGCTGACGTATTTCACGGCGCATGCGATCCGCCAAAGCTATGAGGCATTTCTTCCCCGCGGCGTCGCGGAAGTCATCGTGAGCGGCGGCGGCGCTTTCAACAAGACGCTGATGAAATTTCTCCGACAACTCCTCGCGCCCGTACCCGTCCGGTCCATCGCCGACTACGGCATGCACCCGCAGGCCAAAGAACCTCTGGCATTTGCTTTTTTTGCGTGGGAAGCGATCCACGGCAGAATCAATCATTTTCCCGCAGGGACGGGAGCTCAAAAAACGCGCGTGCTGGGAAAAATCATTCCGGGAGGACGTGGTGCATCTCATTGATTGGCTTGTCATCCTCGTTTATACCGTCATTACTCTGGGGCTGGGCTTTCTTCTAACCCGAAAAGCTTCCAAGGGCATTGAGTCTTATTTTGCTTCGGACCGCAAACTCGCATGGTGGCTGGCGGGAACCTCCATGGCAGCCACGGCATTTTCTTCGGATACTCCCCTTCTTGTCACGGGTATCGTGAGAAGAAAAGGCATCTGGGGCAACTGGGAAATATGGGCGCTGGCGATCAGCACCATGTTTTCCGTTTTCTTCTTTTCGCGGCTGTGGAAACGCGCTGGCGTCCTGACCGAAGTCGAGCTCGTGGAATTACGCTACAGCGGCAAGCCCGCGGCTTTTCTGCGCGGCTTCAAGGCGATTTACTGGGGCATGATTTACAACGCCTTCATCATGGGGGCCTGGCCCATGACCGGACTCGTCAAAGTGATGCAGGAGACGACGGACTGGTCCAAAGTCACTTCGATCATTTTTTGCATGGCCATCACCATGATCTATTGCCATTTTTCCGGCTACTGGGGCGTGGTGGTTACGGACTTTTTTCAGTACATCACGGCCATGGCGGGCGCCATTCTGCTGGCTTTCTATGCGGTCCACGCGGCCGGCGGCATGCAGGCCATGCTTCATCAATTGAGCCCGGAAAAGCTTATGATCATCCCGCCGGCTTCGGGACATGCGCCTCTAGAATACCTGCAGTCCCCTTTCGGATGGTTTCTCGCTCTTCTTACGATCCAGTGGTGGGCCTGGAAAAATACGGACGGCGGCGGCATCCTGGTCCAGAGAATCGCCTCCTGCAAAAACGAGCGCCATGCGGTGCTGGCCACGCTGTGGTTCAACATCGCGCAGTATGCGCTGCGGTCCTGGCCCTGGATCATTACCGCGCTTGCCTCGCTCGTCCTTATCCCGGACCTGGCGGACCATGAGCGCGCTTATCCCCGCTTGATCGCCATGCTGCTTCCCACGGGCCTGAAAGGCATGATGATCGCTTCATTCTTTGCCGCCTTCATGTCGACCATGAGCACGCATCTGAACTGGGGGGCTTCCTATTTCGTGAATGATTTTTACAAGCGTTTCATACGTCCCGAAGCCTCGGAGAAACATCTGGTGACCGTCGCGCGCCTGGCCCAGATATTTCTCGCCTGCGCGGCCATGGGCGTGGCTTTTTTTACAAGCAGCATTTCCGGCGTTTTCACGTTTGTCCTGAACCTGAGCGCGGCCATCGGCCCGGTTTATCTTCTGCGGTGGTTTTGGTGGCGGACCAATGCCTGGAGCGAAGTCCTGGCGCTGGCTTCAAGCCTTCCGGTGATTTTGCTGCGGCCGCACTTTTTCCACGCGCTCGGAGTTCCGGAAAATCTGGCCTTTGATCTCCTCTTCATGATCCTGGGCAGCGCGGCGGTCTGGCTGCCGGTGACTTTGATGACGGCGCCCGCCCCTGACGATCAGCTGCGGCTCTTTTACGCAAAAGTCCGTCCCCCCGGGTTCTGGTCCCGATTTGCGCAGGAAACGGAAGCCGCGAGCGAATGGACTGAAGCTCTCAAAGTTTGGGGGATTTCGACGGCCGCGATCCTGCTCGTCACGATCGGGCCCTTGAAGCTGCTGCTCGGTCAAATACTGAGCGGCGCGCTTTTGACGGGATCCGCCGTAATCTTGTGGATCTACGTCGGAACCAAACTGCAGGAAAAGAAATAATTACAAATACCCTCTTAGGATCCGCCACGCGTTTTGCCGTAAAGCCATAAGATCGGAACGCAGGTCCGGCTGTTCACCTGCGATCAAATCTTCAAAATCCTTTTGCGGAAGATCGAGCGACGCGACCGCGGCCATGGTGCGCCGGTCCGTTTCCGAACGAAGCGTTCCCATGATTTCCCCGGTGCTTCTCCCGTCGACAAAGCGGAGGCGCACGAATTCGGCGATCCTGTTAAGGGCCCTACGGAACGAAGATCGGTGCTTTTTGGGGTGTCCCTCTTTTTTCTTCATGATTCCCTCTTTCAGAATTCGAACTTACTAAAGCTTAATAGAAAGGTACTTCCCCCTTATTGAGGGAACAAGTGCTTCTTACTAGCAACAGATAGCCTGCTATCCTTTGACAATTTTTTGATGAAATTGATTCAATTTATTTTTGAATGCTTTTCTTGAATTTCGCCCATTTTGAGGTTAGTTTTGTTAGTACTAATTGTCACCACCTCAAACGAGACGGCTAATAAAGGGAATCCTTCATGAAAACGATGCATGCGCGAAACGTCCTCATTCTCATTACCGGGTTACTATTGGCGGGATGCGGCGGCCAGGTAGACCCCGCGGCATCGGTGAAAACGCCCAATTCGCTGGAAGCGGCCATGTCGCTTTTAAATCAGGGAAAAACCCTGGAAGCCGTGGGCAACCTTACGGAAATCATCAAAGCGGATCCGAACAATGCCGAAGCGTTCCGGATGATGGGCGATATCTTTTTCGCGAAAAACGAGATTCAGCGGGCGGAATCGTTCTACATGCGTGCGGTGGAACTGAACACGCCGAACGGCGCGGTGTACGACAGCCTCGGGCAGCTCTACATTAAAAAGGGAGACGCGCCGGGCGCGGTGCAGTTTTTTCTCAAGGCCGCCGAAAAATCTCCGAATCTTCCCGACCCTTACTATCACCTTGGCGTGCTCGCGCTGGCTTCGAAGGAAACCGAGGCCGCCATCAACTTCTTCAAGAAAGCTTTGGCCGTGGATCCGAACCATCAGCCGACGCTCGTGATGGTGGCGCAATTGGAAGAAGCGGCCAAAAAAGTGGAAGCCGCCGGTGGCCAGCAGCAACAGCCGCCGCAGCAGTAACCCTCAGGAATCGGTCAACTCCGGCAGAAGGATCACTCGCAGAGTCTCGCTATTTTCGTTCCGGAAGAATTTGGTCTCGAATTCCGATTTGCGCCCCCCCACTTCCACGGGCTCACCCGGCGGCACTTGGTAGGTGGCAGCCAGCCGGCTGACCGCGACAACGCCTTTCCCTTCCTCGGTCTGATAAGAAATTCCCGGTACGACCTCGATTTGGATCACGGCTCCCTCCACTTTAGGGTGAAGCAGGAGAACCGATTCCACTCCGCTGAGCGGGACGGAGCTGGCGAGATAGCCTTCCTTTTTGAGATAACCCTCATACCATTCAGGCTCTGCGGTTTTGGAAAGGGGAAGTTTTATCTCCTCGCCTTCTTTGACCTGGAAGAAAAGCATGGCGTCCGGCGGTTGAGGCTTAGAAGACGCGGGCGCGTCCGGAGCGCCGACCGGTTCCATGATTTTGATTTTGGCGACGAGCTGGATTTTTTCGCCGGCTGCGCGGCAAGGAGAGGAATAGAAAAAGACCGCGCAAAAGACGGCGGCCAGCAGGCCTGCGGAAAAGTATTTTTTTGCCGCATCAAGAGACATGAATCTACCGTCCCGACAGCTTGGCAAAACAGCCGCAGGCAATCAGGCCTGTTCCTACGATATAGATGTTGATGGCCTGGAACTCAAAAACCGCCGCCTGGTGCAAGAACCTGCCGATGACGCTCGCAATGCACACCACGATCCCCAGCACTCCGATAAAATTTCCGATGTGTTTCATGGAAGCCTTCCTTTCGAGAAAGGGTTGTTTAGGCCTTTTTGACCGTCATGCGGGCCTGGCTTTTTTCCCGTAGGCGGCGTTCATGTTCGACGGCGGCGCGGAGATCCAGGGCTTCCGCCAGAGGATCGTAATTCCGGTCGTAGGCCACCGTCTCTTCGGCATTGTCTTTTTCATGAATGGGCTGGATGCTGTTTTTCGTTTTCACGTTTCCTCCCGTTTGCTTTTTAAGCCTTGGACTGCCGCGAGCTTCTCCTTCAAAAAAAATTGCTCCAAAATGTCATGCGCCTGCACGAGGACCGGCTCGCCGTCCCCGACCAGAATGATCTCAAAAAAAAGCGCCCGGAGCCGTTCCAATCCGAGCCGCGCTTTGGCGGCATCCTTGTATTTTGCCGCCGGAAGCAGATTGAGCCGCCCCGCGGGCACGCCGATAAGCGCATCGCCCAGAATCAAAAGGCCGCGGTTCCGCGCGTAAAAAGCACATTCGCCCGGCGATTTCTGGTCCGGCAAATGCAGCACTTCCAGGCCGCAGGCCAGCCTTTCGCCTTCCCTGAAAACGTGATCCGGCGCTTCCTTCAGAAACGGTTTGTCCTTTTCGTGGATCGCGACAGGTATTTTCCAATCGCGCCGCAAGTCATAGGCCGTGCGCTCATGATCTTTGTTGGTCAGATAAATGGCTTGGAAAGGCCCCAGCGCTTCCACCTGCCCGCGCTCCTCGTCCGACATCACCGCGGGATCGACGAGGACTCTCTCCTGGCCCGCGGCCAACACGGTTCCGTTGAACGCGTAGCCTTTTTCGGGAGACCTCCACGACCACGTCCAGACGTCTTTGACGATTTGCCTGAGCACGGCAAGCTCCGGTTCTCAGCCCGCGGCGGCCGGGACAAGGGGCGCGAAAACATGACTGCCATTTTCCAGTTCCCAGCGCCTTTTGCCTTTGTGTTCGAGATAAAGGGACCTTAGGGAAGCGATGAGACCGCCATTTTCCTCGCGGATCCAGGGAAACGTGCTGCCCGACGATCTGAGATTTTTCTTCTTGTCGCAGGGATAGCCCAGGAGGATCGTGTCCCCTTCGTTCAAATCCAGGCCTTCGGGCTTGCGGATGATTTTTTTTACCTGATACTTTGCCTCGCAGCGGCAGGCAAGATGCGCCAGGGATTTGGCGCCGCAAAAAGATTCGCTTCCGGATTTCAAATAAGTGAGCTCGGCCTCGACATCCACACGCTTGACATAGCCCTGGACCCAGGAATCGTAAACCGCCGAAGGCACCGCAGCCTGCGCGCCGGCAGGAAGAACGAGAAGGATGGAGAGCATCGCAAGAAAACCACGGCGTTTCATTTTTCCTCCCTGGGATGGGCCGATCGATCCGCGGGTTTACTGCCCGGGCATCGACAATTCGGCATAAGGGCTGTCGTCCGTATTTGGATCCGGCGCTTTTTCCACCTTTTCCTTAGGCGGGGCGGCAGGCCGGCTTTTTTGCTTCATGATTTTTTCGATCCGCTTGCGCGTCGAAGGATGCTGAAAGGACATTTTGGCTTTGATCAAGAACGGAGAAAAGTCGTAATACTCCTCGTATAAATAAGGCTCCAGGTAAGAAACAAAAACCGCCCTTTCCACCCGCTCGTCCTCGTTTTGCGCGGCCGCGGTGAATTTATCCACGGCACGCTGGAGAAAATCCGCTTTCCAGCGCGGAAAAAAATCGCTTTCGACGACCGAGGGTTCGTGGATGAAGACTTGCGTCTGGCTCGATTTCGGAGCGTCCTTGTAAGCGATCAGCAGCGTGAAGATGGTCCGGAATTTTCCGGAAGGCAGCGCGGCAGTCGCCACGTAATATTCGATTTTCGCGAGCGGAACACGGCGTCCCGCGGCATCGATGTCGCTCAAACCAAACGAGGTGCCCTGGATGCGCTCGGGAACCGGGAATTCGCGGCCCTCTTCGGATTCGCTGACGATGTTCAACTCTTCGTCCCTGCGGTAATCTTCCTGGCGCACGGTCATTGCCGTTTTGGAAGATCCGCGGGCCTTGCGCGCGGAAGGCGCGGACACGGCGGCGGATTGTTTTGCCCTGTCTTCCGCGGCATCTTTATCGATCATGGCCTTGATGACCGCCGGCAGCTCCCGCAGGGTTTTTTCCACGTAACGTGACGAAAATTCAACGAGTGCCTGCGCGAAATCGCCGCCGTACTGCGCTTCGAGAGCGAAAAACTGGCCCCGGACCAGCGACGAGAAACGGTCGCGGAAATTGCGCACGAAAACCGGATCAAAGGCGAAATCGCCGCTTCCGACCGTGGTCGACATCCTCAGACTTTTCGTGCCGCCGTCCGGCATGCGCAGGGTAATAGATACGCGCACTTCGTAAAATCCCTGTTTGAACGGCTTGAGCACGACCTCCGAATCGAAATGGCCGAGGTTCAAGGCCGTACCGTCGGGATTGAGCCCGCTTTTGATCTTGGCGGAGATCTGGGAAGACCCGGTGGTGACGATTTCCCGGGCTTTCAAAAGCGGCGCGCCGTCCGGGACAAGAAGGCCGGCCTGCGGCAGGGCGCGGACGGACATTTGGTATTCCGAAGGGCTGTTGTGGATGTCGATGGCAGTCAGCCTCGAGTCTTCGGCATGCGCGGAAACCGCAGCCGAAAAAATCAAAATGGCAGCCATCCAGATTTTTTTTTGAGCCATTGTTTTCATGGGAAGCCTGTTAGGGGCTGGCGGATTATACTATGCCTGACTCAAAATCCCAAGGTCCCGGACCTTGAAATCTCCGCATCTTTCTATTGCTCCGAATCGTTTTCAGGTATAATACGGGCGCCTTTCGAAAAAAAGAGGGAGAACCCATGAAGATCTTGTCTTACCTTACTCTCTTCGGCATTTTTTTGGAAAAAAACGCCTGGGCTGCGGAAGCTCAGAGCTCCCATTCGGGCATGACGCTCTGGCAGACCCTCCAGTCGGGCGGCGTGGTGATGGTCATTCTCGGGATTCTGTCCCTGATCATCCTTTCCCTCATGATTTTCCTGCTTCTTTACCTGGATCCGCTCAAGCTCGTGCCTTCGGAGCTCACGCACAAATGCCTCCAATACGTGACCCAGAAAAAATACGATCTCGCGCGCAAGGCCATTTCCGGCAACGAGAGCCTGGTCAAAAACATCATCCTGGCCGGCCTGGACCGGGTGAACCTCGGCGAAGAGGCGGTGCATGAAACCGTGGAGCTGACCGCCCGCAAAGAAGTAACGACCTTGTGGAGCTTCCTCAACTACATTTCCGACATCGGGCAGGTCGCGCCCATGCTGGGACTGCTCGGCAACGTGCTGGGCATGATCCGCGCTTTCAATAACGTGGCCTTCGAAACCGGCGTCGTCAAGCCCATCGCGCTTGCCGGCGGCGTGGCCGAAGCCATGATCACGACCGCGGGCGGACTTTCCATCGGCATTCTGGCCATGATCATCTACCCTATCATCCGCGCGCGCGTGCAGAACATCACGAACCTTCTCGAAACCGAAACCTCCGTCATCCTCAAGGCCTTCAGCCATGGCACGGCTTGATCCCCCGGAATACAGCAAACGCCCCCCGACGATCCAGATCGCCCCGCTGGTCGATATCGCCTTCATCACGCTCATTTTCTTCATGACCATGTCGGTCTTCAACCAGCTCGAGAACGAGCTGTCGATCAATGTCCCCAAAGCCAAAGAGTCGAAAGAAATGGAGCGCACCCCGGGCGAGATTGTGATCAACGTCGACCGCGAAGGTGCCGTCGTCGTGAACCAGAAGAAATTCGACCCCGCGGAACTGGAGCAGATGCTCAAACGCCTTTCCTCGCTGTACCCCAATCAGCCCGTCATCATCCGGGCCGATGCCAAGACCACCCACGAGCATGTCATCCGCGTCCTCGACGCCTGCGCCGGCGCCGGCATCTGGAACATTGCTTTTGCGACTTCAAAAGAAGAAAAAACTTCTTAAAGGAAAAAACATGAGAATCCGCATTTCCCTTCTCTGTGGCCTGTTGTGTGCCTTGTCTCTGTCCATGCTTCCCGCGGTTCGGGCCGAAGAGCCGGCCGCGGCTCCGGCACCGGCGGCCTCCGGCATCGATGACCGGTTCGATTTCGCCGATGGCCTTTACGCCCGCAACATGTACGACATGGCTGCCACCGAATATCAGAACCTTATAAAGGAAGCGCCGGATCATCCCCGCACGCGCGATGCCTCTTACAGGCTGGCCGAGTCGTATTTCTTCCTGAAGCAATACGACAAGGCCATGGCCGGATACCAGGCTTGGCTTGCGAAATTTCCGTCTGAGGCCCAGGCTGACAGCGCGAAGCTCCGCATCGCGGAAAGCCTTTACTATCAAGGTAAAACTGACGAAGCCCTGGCCCAATTCGGAACCATGGCCGGAAGCCCGAAGCCGCTGGTCAAAAGCGCCGCCCATTATTATCTCGGTAAAATCCTGCTGGAAACCGGACGCGAGGCGGAAGCCAAGCCGCATTTCGAGGCGCTTCGCGAACCCGGGCCGGACAATGGCTTTTCCGAAATCGCCGTGTACCACCTGGGCCAGATCGCCTTGAAAGACAAGGATTACAAAACCGCGGCGGACGAATTCAAAAAACTCGGATCGAGCGAAAAGGCGGATTTAAAAGAGCTGGCCGCCTTCGGCCTCGGTCAGGTCTCGTTTCTCTCCGGCGATTACGAACAGGCCCGTCAGGCTTTTCTGCAGACGTTCCAGCTTTCCAAAAAGCCCGAAGTCCGCCAGGAAGCGCTTTTGAATGCCGCGAAATCGCTTTTCGAACTCAAGCAGTATTCCGGCATCCTCGATCTGATGAAGCCCGAAAATCTGCAGGGACTTCCGAACGCGGCTCCCCTGAAAATGATGGCGGCCACGGCGCGTTTCGAATTGGGGCAATTCAATGAAGCGCTCGCGCTTTATGACGAAATCCTGGTCCTCCCGGGAATTACGGCCCAGGAAAAAGAAGCCGCGGAACTGGGAAAGGTCGAGGCGATCCTCCGCAGCGGCGATGCGGCCAAGGCGCTGGCCGCGGCCCAGGCTATGCCGCAGGAGCGTTCCTTTTTCAAAGACCGCTGGACGTACCTCATGGCAGAAGTCATGAAGCAGGCCGGAAAATCCGACGAGGCGCTGAAGCTTCTCGATTCCCTGCCCCAGGACACGGATCCGGAATTCCGTTCCCGCGCCGAACTCAACCGCGCGCATATTCTCCTGGATTCGGGGGACTTGAAAGGCGCGCGCGCGCAGATGGACCAATTCCTGAAGGATCATCCGGATCATCCCCTGGCCAAGCAGACGCTGATGAACCGCATCAGCCTGGACATCAAGCTGGGCGAGCTCCAGGAGGCGACCAAGAGCTCCGACGCCTTTCTCCAGAAATTCGGCGAGACCCCTGAAGGCAAGCAGGTGCGGTACCAGCTGGCGTCCCTTTATCTCTCGCTCAAAGATTATCCCGGCGCGTTTTCCGCATATGAAAAGTACCTCCAGCTTTATCCGGACGACGAAAAAAAGCACGAGGCACTTTTCTACATGGGCTACGCGAAGCAGCTCGCGGGCGACATTCAAAAGGCCGTGGAGTATTACACCCAGGTGCAGCAGGGAAAATTGCGGGAGGATCTGTACGCGGGCGCTTTAAAAAATCTCGCTTACTGTTACGTACGCCTCGAAAAATGGGACGCCGCGGCCGCCGCTTACCGCCAGCTGTTGAAATCGGGTTCCGGCAGCGACGTGGGACCGGACATTTATCTGTGGCTGGCGGAATATTACCGCTCGCGTCAGGATGGCCCGGCGCTCACTGAAGTCATGGAGTCCTTCAAGTCCTCGCCCAAGGCCGCGGAAAATGCCGCGGAGGCGGAATACTTTTCGGGCGAGGCCGCGCGTCTTACGAACCAGCCGGACAAGGCGCTCGCGCATTATGATGCTTGCCTTCAGAAAGAATCCCCGGTGAAGGCCAAGGCGCTTCTCGGAAAAGCCACAGTCATGCTGGACCGGAATGATCCCGCGGCCGCGGTCCCGATTCTAGAAGACGCCATCCGGCAGTCCAAAGACGACCAGGAAATGAATCTCGAGGCGCGCATGAAGCTGGCTTCGGTTTATAAAATCCAGAGCAACTTCCTCGAGGCGGCCAAGGCTTATCTGGCTGTCGCCATTCTTTACGATGATCCCGCCTCCACGCCTGACGCCCTGTGGAACGCCGGGGAAAATTTCGAGAAGGCGGAGCATTCCGATGAAGCGCGCAAGGCCTATCAGGAACTCACGCAGCGTTATCCCAGCCATCCGCTTGCCGCTCAGGCCCAGAGCAAATTGGGAACCTCGCCGTCATGAAAGAAAGAAACATTTTCTTCCTGTCCGCCGGCGTTTCGCTTTTGGCCCACCTGGCCATCCTCTGCGCCACCTTCTTTATATGGATTCCCGGCGTCACGGGCTCGGCCATGAATGCCGCGACCGTCCCTCAAGCCCGCCAGATTTTTCACGTCAAAAGCATCGCGCCTGAAAAGGTCTCCGCTACGGCAGGAAGCGTCCAGGCCGGACGCGTGAGGAAGATCAAATTCGAAAATCCCGCGATGGCCGCGGCCGGCAAGGCTGCCGCGGAAAGTTCTTTTTCGCAGGCGCCGCCGCAGATCAAGGCCCCGGACATCCTGGGAAACGTGCTGCCGGAAAAAATGTCGATGGACACGTCCGCCCCCCTGCCCCAGCCCGAGGCGGCGCCCGAAGTCCTCAAGGAAAAAATCCAGCTCGCGACGCGGCAGGTCGACCGGAATCAGGCGCTGGGAAAGGCGGAAGTGTTCGTGTCCTCGACAAATCTCACGGAAAGCGCGGGTGCCATGGAGCTGCCGAAAGAATTCCGCGAACAGATGCCGGCCTTTACGCCGGAAAAATTTCTGCAGGGAACCCTGACGCCGTCCAACGGCGGCGCGGACTCGGGCGTAGCTTCCGGCATCATGAACGGCGAGTTCGGCTTCCAGCCGGACGAACAGAACGAATCGCTCGATGCCTTCCTCAATGTGAGCTTTTTGACTTACCGCGATCCCGCGGACGGGCAGGGTTATTACCAGATCTCCATTTATTCCTCACCGCAGGCCAAGGATCTGGAAGTTCTGCCCAAGGAAATCATCTTCCTGGTCGACGCGTCACTCAGCATTCAAAGGCGCCGGCTCAACGGCTTCCGAGAAGGAATCAAGTACGCCCTGCAGCATTTGAATCCCGAAGACAAATTCAACATCTTCGTTTTCAAAAACGAAATCATCCCTTTTGCCGAAACGTCCGTCAGCACACGCACGGATTCAATCCTCCGCGCCATGGATTTCATGGACCGTATCGAGCCCAGCAACCGCACGGACATTTATACCGCGTTCTTTCAGACCATCCAGAAGCCGGCGGCGCTGGAGCCTTCTTACATTGTCCTGCTCAGCGACGGACGTCCGAGCGAAGGCGAGTCGTCGACTGGGAAATTGATCTCGGAAATCACGCGCAAGAATGACCAGAAGCGCCCCATTTTCGCGTTCAGCGGAGGCGCGCGCGTCAACCGGTTTCTCCTGGACTTCCTCGCTTACCCCAACCGCGGATGGTCGGAGTTCGCGCCGTATGATTCCCAGATCCAGGAAAAATTTTCCGCCTTCTACGACAAAATCCAGAATCCCATCCTCGCAAATTTACGGTACCAGCTCACGCCTCTGGACGAAAAGCAGGCCTATCCCAAAAATCTTCCGGACTTTTACCGAGATACATTGTTCACCGTGTACGGAACCTTTAAAGACGAGACGAAATTTTCGATTCGGATCCTCGGGGAAGAGGGCGGGAACACCAAAGAATTCATTTTCTCGCACGATCTCAGGCAAGCGCAGCAGGGAACCTCGGAGATCGCCAAACACTGGGCCTTCAACAAGGTCTATTATTTGATCAGCCAGATGACCTTGCACGGCCCGACGCCGGAACAGAAGGAGGAGATCCAGAAACTGGTCAAAAAATTCGGACTGGATATCCCCTACAACGTGGACGAACTTATTTAAATCCCCCACTTTTGACTTAATTTATGCTTAAAATTGGGCTGGTCTCTATCTTTTTGGCTATTTTTCTTATTTATCTGGGCGATCATCAAAATAGCTTAAAATAACGCCCTCCAGCCACAAGTCCTGCCTCCAAGGCCATTTTCCACTCACAAATCCTAAATGACCTCCGCGGGAAACCAGGCAAAGCCGCAGGCTGGCATTGCTCTCGATCGCTTTCAAAGGCAGGTATCGTCCTTCGAAAAATGGATCGTCCGCAGCATGAATCAAAAGCGTGGGAACGCGAATCGAGTCCAGATAGCGGGCGGAGCTGGACTCCGTCCAATAATGCAGCGCGCTGTGGAAATGATTCAAGCGCGCGGTCACTTCTTCATCGAATTCGCGAAAAGTCGTGCATTTCAGGACTTTGGCAATATCGATGAGGCCCGGGAAATCTTTCTCCTTCTCCAGGGACTTGGCCTTGAGCGAACTCAAAAGGCTGCGCGTATAAACGCGGCGGTTGAAACCCTGGTCCATCAATTCCACGGATTTGACGAGGTCGTATGGTACGGAAACCGCGGCGGCTTTTTTAATTTGGCCGGCGGCGGAGGCTCCCTGCTCCCCCAGCCACTTCAAAACAATGTTGCCGCCGATGGAATAGCCGGCGAGATAATAATTTTCCCAGGCGGTCTTTCGCAGGAGATGCTGGACCACCCAGTCGAGATCGTCAGTTTTTCCCGAGTGATACGTCGTGGGCAGCCGGTTGGGATTTTTTTCAGCGCCCCAATCGTTGAAAAGCCGGCGTCCTTTTCTTTTGACCGCGCTGCATCCCCGGAAATTGACTGCGGCGGCATGCCAGCCCCTCTTGTGAATCTCACTCAAGAGGCTCCGGACATACGGCGCTTCCGAAGAACCTTCAAGGCCGTGCAGCACGATGACTCCGGGCTTGTCACGCGCGCCCTCCAGGATTTCGATATCCAGAAAATCACCGTCCGGAGTTTCCAGGCGTTCGAGCGTGAGCTCAAGCGGCGGGGCGGGACGGAAAAAACGGGCGAAGATCGTCTGCGCATGCGCGCCGGGGCACCACCATGCAGGCCGGAAAGGACGGGGCTCGAAGCCGGGCATTCTTAGAGAGGGGCGGAAGTTTCCGCGGCTTTGGGAGCGGGCGCGGACTCGATGGTGGACGCGTCCGCGGGTTTTGTTTCTACCGGCGGAACTCCAGGCACGGGCGCGGCGGCCGCGGGGGATGAAGGAGTCTCGGAAACATCGTAGGAATAATTCTGTTCGAATTCCAGTTTGCCTTCGTGGTCGTATTTTTTGCGGTTGACCCGGTTGCCATTGTCGTAGATGTCGATGTACTGGATCTCGCCGTCCTCGTAATACGTGATGGCCGGGCCCTGCTTTTTCCCGTCTTTGATCTGCCAGCGCGTCTTGACCGCGCCATTGATATAATACGTTTCAACCTGCCCATTCTGGGTCCGGGCCAGCATCATTTCGGAATATTCTTTGCGCACGATGACAGGCATGTCGCGAAACGTGACGATGTCAAGCTTGGCTCCGTTGTCGCCGTCGCGGATGTAAACATCTTCCACGCGCGAGACAAGATCCTCGTATTCCGAAGGACTCAACGAAAGCGGTTTCAGCGCGCTGCGGACATTGAAATAGAACTGCTGGACCAGCTCGTTCTGTCTTCTCTCGATCTGCTTTTCCTTGACGTAGTCTCCGATGCTTTCGGTCACGGTCTTGGCAAAAGAGCCGGCCTTTTCCGCGGTTTTGATCAGCGAAAGAGCCAGCTTTTCATTAGCCGTGCTGTCATCGTAGGACAGAGGTGCTGAAGAACCCGCCTGCTGGGCCGTCGTAGCCGCAGCCGGGGAATCAAGGGCGGAATATTTCGAAGCCAGCGGATTTTGCTGCTGCGCATCGGGCTGGACCGCTTCGGCAACGCCTCGGGGCGGATGGCAAAACGCGATGAGGAAGACGACAAGAATCAGGAATTCATATTTTCTGCCGAAAGAGGCGCGCATGGGAGCTCCAGAAAAAAAGTCGATAGAACACGTTTATTATCGGCAAAAAACAGGTAAGATTAACGCCGGTCCAGGAGGATTTTACAGCCCCATGAAAAAAACAGTCCGCGTTTTCGCGGCGGCCTTTCTCTCTCTATCCATAATTGTGGCCATGCTTTGGCTTGGCCGCAGGCCTCTCCTGGAAACCCTGATCAATGCCTCGATGGCGGATTTTTTCAAAGGCTCGGTGCGCCTTTCTTCGGCGGAATTCGACTCGCATCTGCGCCTTTCCTTGAAAGGCATCAGCGGAAACTTCCAGGCCAAGTCCGGCATCGTGGCTTTGCAGTCGCGAGAAATCAAGACTCTGGATTCCCTGCTGTACTTGCTCGCGGCAAAACCGGTCCGGTTTGTCATGGACGGCCTGCGGCCGCTGGCTTCGATGCAGGAAGGCATACGGGCACGCGGCAGCTATCGCGCCGGCATCCACTGGCGCTTCGAGATGGAGGCGGACATTCTGGGCGTAGGGCTGCAAGACCTCGTGGCCCTCAGTCCGGAAAATCTCGCGGAGTCTACCGGAACGCTGCAGGGCACCCTGCATTTTGCGACCGACGCCCGGCAGGATCCCGCTTTCGGCCTTATCCTGCGGGCGCCGGAACCCGGAGGCCGCGTCCACGCGCATTTTTTTGACATGCTGCTGCCCTACCTGCCGCAGGCCGCGGTGCAGGCCAAGGTCAAGGAGATCAGCGCGGGGGCGACGCGCCTTGTATCGTACCGGGATGCGGACTTCCACATGAACCTCGAAACTCCCGACCACATGAAACTTTTTCTGCATATTCTCGTCCCTGAGTATAATATGGACTTGAATATCAATATGCAGGTGCACGTCGATAAGAAGAACTCATTTTTTCAAATCGCCCAGATGCTCGGGCTTATCCAGGTTTCGTAACGATGAATAAACTGATTTCCGTCTTCGTCCTTGTGTTAGGGTTGGGGTTTGCGGCCGGCTGCACGGTGAAAGCCGTCGGGGATCCGAACCGCCCGATCACGATCAATGCCAACGTGGTGGTCGACATCCGCGGCCTGAAACAAACCGCCTCGGGCATTGAAGACATGGTTGCCAAAGGGAGATGATCGCCATGAAAAAGACCTTCTTCGTAGTCCTTTTTATTCTCGCGAGCATGGGCGCGGTGTGGGCGGCGCAGTACGACATCAAGCACATGACGCCCGAAATCCAACAGGCGCTGCAAAACCGGCAGAACCGTTACGAGGAATTGGGCCGCCTGAAAGCTTCCGGCGCCGTGGGCGAAAACACCAGCGGCTACGTGGATGCGCTGCAGGGCGGCGGGACTGACCTCGTTTCCGCGGAGAACGCCGACCGGCGCGTCATCTACAATGCCATCGTGGAACAAAACGGCCTCGGGCCCGGCGGACTTTCCCAGGTGGAAAAAGTCTTTGCCGAAGTACAGCGGGAAAAGGCCCAGCCCGGCGATCCCATCCAAGTTCCTTCCGGAGCCTGGACCAAGAAATAACCTCCCTTCCCTCCGGCTTCCGCGGCAAGGTGTATAATACTGCCTTCCATTTTGAGAAGCGGGAGAGCCATGTCTGTCCTCGAAGAAAAAAACGTCAGCCCGGAAAATCCTTACTATAGAAGCCTGGATGTTTCCTGGAAGGAAGGAATCCCCGCGGCCGTCATGATCGCGGTCACGGATTACTACCTCATCCCGCTGGGGCTTTTTCTAGGCGCCACCTCGCTGCAAGTCGGCTTACTCGTCGCCATCCCGCAGCTCCTCGGCTCCATCGCCATGCTGATGGCCGTGCGCGCCGTCAAAATGGTGGGCAGCCGGCTGGGTTTTCTGGTCCGCGCCACCGCGGCCCAGGCCGCGACGCTCGCCCCGCTCGCGCTGCTTCCGTTTTTCCATGTTCCTTACCGCGTGGAATTCATGATCCTGCTGACCGCGGCCTTCCGCATCCTCGGCAACTTGATCGGAACCGTCTGGGGCAGCCTAGCCAGTGACTACCTGCCCCCGGAAAAGCGCGGCAAATATTTCGGCTGGAGAAACCAGATCACGGGATTTGCAGGCGTCATGGGTGTCGTCTTCGGGGGGCTTCTTCTCTATAGCTTCAGGCACAACCACGTGCTTGGCTTCGGACTTCTTTTCGGCGTGACTTCCCTGGCGCGCTTCCTGTCCGCCTTTCTCATGTCCAAAATGCAGGACCCGCCGCTCAATGAAAGTCCGGAAAGCAACTTTTCGTTCTACCGCTTCATCGCGCAGTTCCGCAAAAGCAATTTCGTGAAGTTCGTGCTCTACGTCACGGCCATCACGTTTGCCACCAACCTGTCCGCTCCCTATTTCAACGTTTACATGCTGCGCGATTTAAAGCTGAATTACTTTTTCTACATGGTCATCCATCTCTCGGCCGTGGTGGGAAGCCTGGTTTCATTTCCCGTGTGGGGCCGCCATGCGGACCATTTCGGCAATGCCAAGATCCTCAAAGTGACGAGCCTGCTCATTCCCGCGGTGCCGGCGCTCTGGCTCCTGCCGCCGAGCATCCCGGCGCTGATCCTGATCGAGATTTTCGCGGGGTTTGTATGGGGCGGGTTCAACCTCTGCGCGCTCAACTTCATTTACGACGCCGTGTCTCCGGAAAAACGCGTGCGCTGCCTCGGATATTTCAATCTCATCAACGGCGTCGGGATTTTCGCGGGCGCCACGCTCGGAGGCCTCATCGCGGAAAAACTGCCGGCCCTCATGGGCTACCGGCTTTTTTCGCTGTTCCTGATTTCCTCGATCCTGCGCATTTTTTCCCATTTCCTGCTCTCCAAGCAGTTCAAGGAAGTGCGCGCTTCGGCCAAACAGATTTCGGGCAGTAAACTGCTTTTCAGCGTCGTCGGCATCCGTCCGCTGCTGGGCGGGACGCGCAACTGGAACCTTTTCTCTTTCATCAAACATTCGGCGTGGGAACAATAAAGTCTTGATTTGAGAACGCTCTTCTCTAAAATGCGTGCATGGTCAACATCGATCTAACTTATGAAGGCGGGCTGCACTGCCGGCTGAAGCACGGTCCTTCCGGAATGGAAATCGTGACGGATGCGCCCAAGGACAACATGGGCAAGGGCGCGGCGTTTTCGCCGACGGACCTGACTACGGCTTCCCTGGGCGCCTGCATGATGACACTCATGGGAATTTACGCACAGCGCCACGGCATCGAGCTGGCGGGCACGAAAGCCCAGATCACCAAAGAAATGGCTTCGGATCCGCGCCGCATCGCGCGCGTCACGGTCGTCTTTAAGATGGCCGCGGGCATTCCCGCGGACCAGCGCCCCATCCTGGAACGTGCCGCGCTCACCTGTCCCGTGCATAAAAGCCTGCATCCGGACATCGACAAGCCCGTCCGATTCGACTATCCCGATTAATTCCGCTTCGCTCCGTATTTCCGCGCCAGGCCCTGCGCCACGGCCACGCCGCTCGACCAAGCCCACTGGAAATTAAAGCCGCCGATACGCCCGTCTACGTCCAGGATCTCGCCTGCGAAAAAAAGCCCGGGCACGAGCCGGGATTCCAGCGTCTTGGAATCCACTTCGTCAAAGCCGACGCCGCCCGCCGTGACTTCCGCTTTTTTGTAACCCAGGGAACCGCTGACCCGAAGCGGCTGCGCGAGCAGCGCCGCGATCAGCTTGTCCCGATCCTCGCGTTTGGTCTGGCCGAGCGCGGCGTCTTCGGAAAAACGGTTTTTGCGCAGGAAGATTTCGACGAACCTTTCGGGCAAGGCCTCGGAGAGAAAGTTTTTGACGCGCTTGGTGGGCGAGCGCTCGGCCGCGCGCACCCATTTGTCCCGGAGTTTCTCGCGGTCCAGAGACGGAAGAAAGTTCGCGCTCATCTCGGCCTTGGAATTGTCTTCCAGCCGGATCCAGTGACGGCTCATGTCGAGGACGACCGGACCGCTGAAGCCGAAATGCGTGAAGAGAAAATCGCCTTCGTACTCGGCCAGGCTTTTGCCTTCGTGCCGCAGCTCCAGCCGGCAAGGCAGCGCCACTCCGGAAAGTTTTTTCCAATCGGGATCGTCTGTCAGAAGCGGTGTGAGCGACGGCGTGGTCGCAACAAGACTATGCCCAAGCGATTGGGCCACCCCATAACCCGTTCCGTCGCTGCCTGTCGACGGAAACGAAAGCCCGCCCGTGCACAGCACCACGGCCTTGGCGGCGTATGAAAAACCTTCGCCCCTGATTTCAAAGCCCGCGGCGGTTTTGCTCACTGCTTTCACTTTCCGCGGCGTTTTGAGTTCGACGCCCTCTTCGCGCATTTTTCGGACCAGCGCGTCCAGCACGGTTTTCGCCTCGTGCGTGGCCGGGAAATATTTGCCGCCGGGTTCGAGCACGAGATCCACGCCCAGCGTTTTAAAAAATGCCGCGGCCTTGTCCGACGGAAAAGCGGCCAGGACGTTTTTGACCGCGCGCAGATTTCCGCCGTTAAAATCTTTTTCCGTGACCTTGTGATTGGTGACGTTGCAGCGCGTGCCGCCCGACATGAGGATTTTGGCGCCGATCACTTCGCGGCCATCGAGGAGAAGGACCTTCGGGAAAAAGGGCTTGGCGGCGATGGCCGTCATGAGGCCTGCGGCACCTGCGCCGATGATGGCGACGTCATAGACGGGAACGGTCATTGTTTCTCGTTCAATTCATGCACGATGACTTCAGATTCGATCTTGGAGTCTTCGCGGTCGGACTTTTGCGCGTGAAGCGCGGCTTCGATCGTGCCTGTCGCCACGCCAACGCCGGCCACGCCGTATCCCAGGCCTCCGGCCCCCGCGCCAGCGCCTGCCGCGGCCGCGGGAGCAATCGGCGCGAGCGTGCCTGCCAGGACTCCAGCCGTTGCCAACCCGGCCGCGAAATAATAAACCTTCCGGCGGTCACTGTATGGCCCGTCGTAAGGAATCTCCCCCCTTTTAGCATTGGGATCCAGCATACGGTAATCGGGCCGCGAAAACTTTGCCGGGCTGCCATGAAACGGAAAGCCTGCATTCGGGTTTCGCGCGTCCACGACGCTGACAAAAGATTTCCCGGTTTTCGGATTCTCGCGCACAACAACGGTTGTGCCTGTTTTCGGGACAACTTCCGACTGTTCCGCGAAAACCGGGGCCTGGAAGGCCATGATTAAAATCAGCGGAAGAACGATTGTCTTCATACGCTCGTCTTTCCTTCATGCGCGTTCAAAAAGTCCTGGAGGTATTGGATCGTGACAATGACGTTGTTCTCCAGCGCCGCATTCAAATTGACTTCGGGGCCGCCTTTTTTGGCAAAGACTTTTTGCGCATCGCTCGAGCCTTTGGCCGTGAAACGCGAAACGAGATTCATGTTCGTATCGAAAATGCCGTCTTCGGTTTCGTAGACGACCGCCTGGCCTTTCATGGTTTTGTAATTATGAAATTTTCCCAGGTCCACGGCCACAAAGTAAGGGATCGCGTACTGCCGCAGGATTTCGGGCGTGGGCTCCACTTCCAGATAAATAAATTCTTCGAAGGCCTGCTGGAATCCTTCGACAAGGAGCGGCGTGAGCGCTTCGCCGATGTGATAATTCTGCGGATCGGAAAAACGAGTGCCCTTATCGGTGGAGATGTAATTCCGCAGGCGCGGGGTTATGTAGAGGCCGACGCGGATTTTCGAAGGCGCGACCTGGGTGTAAAAATTCTGGGAGAGAAGGCCCGGGGCGTGGATGTCCCAGCCGAAAAGCCGCGCGCAGCCCGGCAGTAACAGGAGGCACAGCAAGGCTTTCCGTAAATGCCAAGCGGGGCCGCCGGCCCCTTGAGAAGCGGTTTCGATCACGTTTTCCCTGCTGCGGACGTTGTTAACATCGCTCATAATCACGATTTACGCCCGGCCGCGATTTGTATAGAATAGCACAGCTTTCCGGACTTGGAAGAAAAACAAGCCCCCCTGTTTGGCATCCGCGGTCAAGCTCCGAAGCACATTGGGATCTTCCCAAGGAAATCCTATGGACATGGAAAAAGCGCTGGGTTGGCGCACGGAAAAATCGGGTTCTGCCGTTCAGAACGAAAAGTTAATCCAGTACATTAACTTGAAGCTGGCGGCCATGGGCTACCCTGTGTACGGCAGCAAAACCGATTCGGAATTTCTCGAGATCGCGCAGCCGCTGCTCAGCAATTACCAGGAAAAAAGCCGCATCCTCTCCAGCTTCCTTTGCCCGGCCGACCGCAGGATCCAGGACTTCCTCGACGATTATCTCAAAGACGTGGCGCCGGAAAAGCCCATCCGGCTGCCGGTCAATACGTTCATCCTGGACCGTCATGGGCTGGCACGCACGATGTCGCTGCCTCCCAATAAAGACAGCTTTGAATCCGACATCGTCAGCTCCTACCGGGTCAAGCAGGGCGTCCTTCACAATCCCAAAAGCGACCGGCGCACCACGCAGGGCGTTTTCCACATCGCCGAAGGCGGCTTCGCGATTCCCGACGACAAGACCGCGGTACCGAAGCTGGTGTTTGCCAACCTCCTGGCCGAAGCGCTGCGTCCGCCGCAGGACCTGCTGCGTCTGCCGTTTACTTCGGCGCAGAACGAACAGGCCGAGCTTTTTATTTCCCTGCTGCTGCGCCCGCTCGTCTGTCCCGCCGTGCACGGACGGATTCCGGAAAAAACCATGGAGATCCGCTTCTTCGCGCCGGGCAATCTCGTGAGCAATCTGGACTTCGTCGAATCCATATTCGGAAACGCAGGCGACCCTTATCTCCCGGAAAACGACGCGGCGCTTGACGCCTGGCACTGGACCGGCCACACCGGCTGCGTGATCCTCGCGCCGCACATGATCCACCTGAAAAAGAAAGACCTCGGGCTCCCCCATTACGACCAGGCCACAGAACGCCAGCGGCGCGACCGCATGTGCTGGAAAAAAGAAAACGAGCCTTACAATGACGGTGACGCGTTCAAGATCACCTGCCGCGACGAGCGCGGGATCATGGTCACGCTGATCGCGGACAATTATTTCGGGTACTGCAAAAAAGAGGTCAAAACACAGATCAGCTTTTCTTCCAATCTCTACGGCCTTTCCGAAGAAGAGCACGCCGGCGGCGCCATCGCTTTTCCCAGCTACGATCTCGGCGAAGAATTCTCCCTGGACCCCGCGATCTCGAGCAATGCCCTGAAATTCGCGGACGTCGTGCGCCTTTACGGTTCTTTCATGGACGTGAAGCCTGAGGGCTATGCCGTGGACAAAAAATACCCGCAGATCATTTACGTGCCCGAAGGCGCGGTCTTCAATCTCCAGCAGCAGTCGGTCACCTGGACCGTGGACGGCCGGGAACAAAAAATCCGCCTGATCGCGTCCAACCTCTACATGCTTCCTTCCGGGTATAAGATCCACATCAAGAAGCTGACCGGCGGGCACAACTGGATCCTGATCGGGACCGTGGCCGAGGGCACAACGTGCCACAAGCCGTGCACGGTGTCCGGCGGCGGCAAATCCGAAATTTCCAAATCCATCGTGGACGCCATGATCCAGGGGCCGATGTTTACCGCGGATTTTCACAAAGACTTCGAGCTCGTCGCCGAAATCATCGAGCGCGATTTCGGCAGCCGCTTCAAAGAAAAGTACATGAAAAAGCGCCCGAGCCGCCCGATCCTCAGCTCCAAACGCTCGCTGGGCTCGGTCATCAAGCTCTTCACGCCTTCGGCGGAATTCACGGACGAATACAACGACTGGCTGAAGTCCCTGCCGCCGCACATCAAGGACGTGATCTTCATCGTCAAGCGCCATTACCGCCGCCACTGGGGCAAGAACTGGCGCGAGCATTTCAGCGTGGACGTGGTCAACGGGCATCTCGGCCACGAGCTCAAATACGCGGGCCGCGAGCTCGTCTCCAATTACCTGCGCGTGGGCCGTGAAAAAGACGGCTCCTGGCGCATCTACCGCGTGCGCCAGGATTTCAGCCCGGCGCAAAAAGTCCAGACCGAAGACGACATCTCTACTTCCGTCGTCGTTCCCGGCGAGCACGTTTCCCCGGACCTTGCGGCTTCCGCCAAAAGCGTGAAGCTCGTCGCCAACTGCGAATACCGCCTCTTTCAAAGGCCCGACGACGCCATCCACCGCGGCTACGACAAACAGGCGGAACTGGATCTCGCCACGCCGGGGACATTCCTTTCCAATTACGAGCCGCTCACCGCGAGCGACGCAAAAGAGCTGCTGCTGGATGCCATGGGCTTTGATCTCTACACGCCGCCGATGAAAAACCTGATCCAGGACTTCGTGGAAAAAGGCAGCCCGACTTATTTCGTGGCTTCCTCGCACCCTCGCGTCGTGGACGGCAAGCCTTCAAAAAATCCGCGCTATCTGCAGAACCGGCCGGATCTGGTCAATCCCGTGCAGCGCTACTTCGCGGAAATGGGCGTGCGCCTCTGGCGCAAAATCCCCGAAGGGCAGCCGGTGCAGTTCACGGTAAACGCCGTGCTGCCGGGCCGCAGGAACAACCCGCGGGATGCCAAGAACAAAATCCCAGCGCTGGCTGTTTACAATCCGATCCATTACCAGGAACTGCCGGAACTCTTCATGGATTTCGTCTGCAGCGTCACAGGAAAATCACCGTCCACGACGGGTTTCGGCTCCGAAGGCGCGCTGACGAAGGGCCCCTTCAACGCACTTTGCGCCACGGCCGACCTGAACAACGCGCTTGTGTCCTACATCCTGACGGGCTATGCCGCCTTCTCTTCCGCTGCCGGCTATGTGGGCCCGAACTTCCAGGTAGACCACGACGTCACGCTTCTCATCCCCGAGGTCTGGTCGCGCATGGCCGTGCATGAACGGGATCCGGAATTCCTGATCAAGAACCGGTATCTCGAAAAGCTGGAGGATTTTGAACATGAAGGGCGTGTGGTCAAAGCGAGCATCTTGGGCTACAGGATCACGCTCAAATTCATCCACGCATTTCTCGGCCGGATTTTCAGCAACCCGAATGCCGTCTTCCACGAAGAAATGCTCAAGCCCGAACAGCAGGACATGAGCATGTTCGCCGAAGGCATCGACAATCTCGTGGCCACGCAGAAAAGAGTCGCCCAGCATTATTTCAACGACGGCAGCATCGAGTCCGCGTGCCCGCCGCTCGCGGCGCTTCTTCACATCATGGCCCACGGCCATTATAATGGTAAAGACCTCAATCATCCGGAAGTGAGGGGCATGTTCACGCACGATTACCTGATCGCGAGCCCATGGTACCAGGAAAGGCTGGCCATGAAGCAGCACCGGGAAGTCGCGCTATGGCAGCGGCACATCGCGTATCTCGAAAACTTTGTCTCCAAAGACAGCCATTACGAAGCCATTCAGGAGCTGCGGCTCAAAGAACGCCTCGAAGAAGCGCAGCGGCATCTTGAAATTGTGAAATCGCCTGCTTATCTCAAAATTCTGCACGGCACTATCGGTGCTGATCCTCTGCGGGGGCAGTTCCATGCATCCCGGCCGAATGTCAGTCTCGCCAAAGAACGAGTCTAAGCCGTTCTGCCGGACCTCCGGCCAACAGATAGGAAGCCTATGAAAAAAGCCATTCCGTCTTTCGCCCGCGTCCTCCTGGCCTTCGCCGTTGTTTTTTTGCCATTTACCCCGTCCGTCCTGCCGCAGGATTCCTATATGCGTTTCCAGGACGCGCCTTTCCTGAGCTTCGATGACCTGCGCGCGCTCAGCATGGATCCGACGCCGAAGGGGACGCTAAAGGACCGGCTGGAAAAATTCTGGAAGACGCCCCTCATCAGCAATGAGGCTTACTACAACGGCGCGCGGCCGGAACCCAAGGCAAGCCCCGAGATGGGCCCCTACCTGCGCATCGCCACCTGGAACATTGAAAAGTCCTATCACATTCCCGAAGCCATCGAGGCCTTTACTTCCTCAGAAAAATTTCAGAGGCAGATCGACCCGCTGAAAGCGCCGGAAGGTTCCAAGAAATGGCACACCGTGATGGATCAGCAGCAAAAGCTTATGGGCTCGGATATTATTTTTCTGCAGGAAATGGACATCGGCATCAAGCGATCCGGATACATCGACGCCCCGCGGGAGCTCGCTAAGGCACTGAACATGAATTACGCTTTTGCCGCGGAGCAGCTGGAAGTCGATCCCGTCATGCTTGGGCTCGAAGATCTGTATTACGACAACAAAAGCCCGGACAAAGAAGCCACGGATTATTACCGCGTCGATGCCGCGAAGGAAAAAGGCGCTTTCGGCGTCGCAGTTTTGTCCCGTTACCCCATCAAAAAAGCGGAATGCTTCCAGCTGGATTACCAGGCCTATCACTGGTACACCATGGAAAAGCAAAAGGCGGGCTTCCTGGAAATCAGCCGTCGTTTCGGGGCCAAGACAGTCCTCAAAAACGAAGTCACCCGCGAAATGAAAGTCGGGGGCAGGATTTATTTCCGGGTCGACCTTGAAGTGCCGGGGATTCCCGGCAATACCTTGACTCTCATCAACATCCACCTCGAAATTAAATGCCTGCCGAAGGCACGCGAGCAGCAGATGCGGGAAATCCTGAGCTACATCCGGGACATCAAAAACCCGGTGATCGTGGCCGGTGATTTCAATGCCGCGCCGACGGACATCAGCGCCACTTCCTTGCCGCGCGTGATCAAACGCACGGCCAAGAATCCCACGACCTGGTTCGCAGTCGGGGTTAATTACCTGACACCGCACGGTTTGATCATCAACAGCACGCGCACCGTGTCCAACATGACGAAAAATTTTCAAGACCCTCTTTCGAAAAACATTTCGGTCGTGGCGCCGAATCCGGTCTATGGGCTTTTCAAGGAGATCGAGGATTTCCGGTTCTCGGACGGCGGGGCGTTTGACTTCCGGGGAGACAAGGAACGTTCGGTCAATGGGAAACACGGAAAATTGTCTAATTCCAACCAGCGGGACAGGAAAGGATTCAAAACTTCTTTCAGCGTGAAGCGGCCGATCGGGCCTTTCGGCAAGTACCGCCTGGATTGGATTTTCGTGAAGTCCGTGCTGAAGGATCCGCTGGCCGACGCCGGTTCCTATAAATTATCGCCGCATTTCGGGGAGACGCTGGAAGAGATGAATACCAGCCTCCGCCAGCCCATTTCCGACCATCATCCGAGCATCGCGATTCTTCCGCTGGAAGAACCCAAGATCAAAAAGTCCTGATCACGCCTTCGGCAAAATCTTTTCCACGCTTTGCAGGAACTCCGGCGACAGCGGGTCTACTTTCGAGTCGAACCGCGCCACCACGTTTCCCTTGGGATCCACGAGGAATTTGTTGAAGTTCCACGTGATGGGACCCTTGAAATCCGTGGCCGTCGTGAGATAGCGGTAAAGCGGGTGCATGGCGTCGCCTTTCACGGGAATCTTGGAAAAAAGATCGAACGTGACTTTGAAACGCAAGTCACAGAACTTCTTGATTTCCGCGTCCGTGCCCGGCTCCTGTCCCCCGAAATCGTTCGAAGGAAACGCGAGCACCTTCAGCCCCGCGTCCTTATATTTCTCATACAAGGCTTCCAGCGAAGCGTATTGCGGCGTGTACCCGCACTGGGAAGCGGTATTGACGATGAGGAGCGCCTTTCCATCATACTGGGCGAGGTCGACCTCCTTGCCGTCAATCGTTTTCGCTTTAAAGTCGTGCACGTTCTGCGGCGCGGCCCCCGCGTTCATGACGCCCATGAAGAAAATCGCCCCCATCCAAAGTCCTTTGAGATCCAAGCTCATGTCGTTCTCCTGCTTTTAATTTTATTTGTCCAGCGATGCGCGTATTTGTTTGTCCAGCTCTTCGGGATTCACGGGCTTGGGAAGCACGGGCTTGGCGTAAAAGGGCCGCCCGTCCACCATGCCGAGAAAAAGTTCTTCCGTTCCCTTGACCGCAAGCGCGGTCATAAAGACGATCGGGACGTGCTTCAGCTCGTCGTCCGCCTTGATCTGCAGCGCCACGCTGCTGCCCCGCATGTCCGGCATGATCACGTCCATCAGGATCAGGTCGGGCCGGAAAGACTTCGCGGCCGCGTGGGCCTTCGCCGCTTCCGTGACGGTCTCCACCTGGTAATTCCCCATGCTCTCCAGATTTTTTTTGACCATCTTGCAAAACATGGGCTCATCGTCGACCATCAGGATTTTTTTCTTTTCCATAAGCTACTCTTCCAGCATCCCCGCGTTTCCGCTTTCCGCAGTGTAGGGAATGGTTTTGAACATTAACGTGACCCGGGCGCCTCCGCCCTCGAGATTGCTCAGCTCGATCCATGCGTGATGCAGTTCGATGATCGTGCGGACAACCGCCAGGCCGAGCCCCGTGCCTCCGGTATCTCTTTTCGTCGTATAAAACGGATCGAAGATTTTGCTGAGCGCCTCTTCCGGAATGCCGGGCCCCGTATCGTCAATCTGGGCCACGGCCACTTTTTCTCCGGGCCGGAACAGGTCCGTGCTTCGATATCCCGTATTTTCTCCCACGGCGGCGACCGTATGCAAGAACGTTCTTACGGTCACGGTTCCCCTTTCTCCTACGGCCTGGGTGGCGTTCATGATCAGGTTGATGAAGACCTGCACGATGCGATTGGCGTCAAGATGGATCTCCATGAGCCCGGGGTCCAGCTCCTTCTTGATCCTGATCTGATGCTTGTCGAATTCGTGCTTGGTCAGGCTGAGAGCCTTTTCGATAAGCGTGTTTAGGTTCTCGGACTTGAGATTCAGGCTGGAGGCCGCGGAAAAACCCAAAAGGTCTTTGACGACCCCGTCCGCTCGCAGCGCCGCTTCTTCCATGTCTTTGAGGACATCCAGCACGTCTTCCGTGCGGGAATCCGAGGCCGCGAGCCGCCTCAGATAATAAATTCCCTGGATCAAGATCGCGAGCGGATTCTTGACTTCATGCGCGGCACCGGCCGCGAGGCGGCCCACCGACTTCATCTTTTCGATCTGGATAAGCTCGTTGGTGCGGCGGATGACTCGCTGCTCCAATTCCTGATTGATCCGGTGCAGTTCTTCTTCCGCCCTTTTGCGCTCGGTGATGTCGCGGATGATGCCGATGGAGCCCGTAATGTTTCCCTGCGCGTCTTTCAACACGCTGATCGAAATGTCGATGTCGATCACCTCGCCGCTTTTCTTGATCATTTTGGTTTCGAGATGATGCTGCATGCCTTTCTGCCGGATGTTGTAGGAGCGGATCTTCTTCCATTCCTCTTCGGAATAAAGCGTCTTCACGGGCCTCAGGTAGAGATCGACGTGGCCCATGCCCAGCAGATTCTCCGCGAAAGTGTTCCAGGAGATGATGCGTTCCTGCGCGTCGGTCAGCGTGATGGCGACGGCCGAATTATCGAAAACCGTGCGGTATTTTTCTTCAGCCAGCTGCCGTTCGCGCTCGGCGCTGCGGCGCTCTGTGACGTCGCTCATGAGGCCGATGGAGCCGGTGATATTGCCGTCGGGATCTTTCAGCACGCTGATGGAGATTTCGATGTCGATGATTTCGCCGTCGTTTTTGATGGCCTTGGTTTCCAGGCGTTCGTGCATGCCCTTGTCGCGGATGTTGTAAGACCGGATTTTCTTCCACTCCGCTTCCGGATACAGCGAGCTGACCGGCCTGAGATACAAATCCTCCGGCCCCATGCCCAGGAGTTTTTCCGCGAGCTTGTTCCAGGAAATGATGCGTTCCTTCGCGTCGGTGACCGTGATGGCCACGGCAGAATTTTCGAAAATGGTCCGGTACTTTTCCTCCGCCGCCCTGAGCTGCCGGATGGCTTCGTCGTCATTCAATTTCTTTTTCGAAGGTGCGGTCACGCCGTTTCAGCCCCTTTCTCGCCGGCGGGAATTCGCATGCTGAAGCAGGAGCCTTTGCCGGGCTCGCTTTGAACGCCGACGGAACCGCCGTGGGACTCCGTGATTTTTTTGACCAGGCTGAGGCCCAGCCCGGTACTGTCCTGCTTCTGCTGGCGCGATTTCCGTACGTTGTAGAACGGCTCGAAAATGCCGCCCAGGTCCGCGGTGTCGATACCGATGCCCGTGTCCTCGACGCGGATCAGCAGGAAATCTCCGGCCCTTTCCGCGCCGACCACAATCCTGCCGTTCTCGCGGTTGTACTTGATGGCATTGCTGATCAGATTGCTCACGGCCTCCTTGATCCAGTCTGGGTCGCAGTAAACCTTTTCCAGGGGCCCTTTGATTTGGAGTGAGAGATCGATCTTTCTTGCCTCGGCCTGCGGCTTGAAAAAAATGACTTCCTGCTCGAGCCATTCCGCGGGATCGGTCCACTGCTTGGCCATCTTCAGGCTTTCGGATTCGATCTTCGCGAGATCGAGAAGATCGTTAAGAAGCCGGTGCAGCCGTTCGGCACCCATGCGCACGCGGCTGAGAAAAGTCGTCTGTTTCTCGTTCAGCGTGCCAATGTGGCCTTCGAGAAGCATGGAGATGTAACCGTGGATCGATGTGAGCGGAGTGCGCATCTGGTGGGACGCAGTGGACAGGCGCTCGGTCTTGACGATCTCGTCCTTTCTCAATTTCTCGTGGGCATTTCCCAATTCCTGGGCGAATTTGTAAAGCTCCTGGTTGACGCCCGCGAGTTTCTTAATCGTGAGGCTGATGTCTTCCCCGGCCGCATTCGCGGACACGACGTGCCGCAGCAGGCGCAAAAAAATTCCCGCATTGCCGTCGCGCGGAACAAAATAATGCCGTGCGCCTTTTTCCAGGGCGGCGACCGCCTCTTCCTCCCGCGAAGGTTCCGCAAGGATGAATAGCGGCAGCGACGGCGCGGCCACGGCCAATTTGGCCGCAGCTTCCGCCGCGGAAATTCCCGGAAGGTCGAGCGAGAGGAGCGCGGCATGAAACGTTTCCTGCGGGATAAGTTTCAAGGCGTCTTTGAGCGAAGCCGCGGTGGTCATCGCAGGCGCGCCGGGAAGTTCCCGGAGGGATTTCATGAAAAGGCCGGCCGGCCCCTTTTCGGGGGCGATCCAAAGCAGGTTTATCGGTGCAGGTGTTTCCATATTCTCCCGGCTTCAGGCCGGCCTTCGCTTCTATAAATATATACGCCCCTTGGAGGAAAGCCAAACGGCAGGCCACGATGTTATTGACACTCCCCGGTAAAAGCCCCATGATGGAACATCTTACCCATGAACCTTTTACCTAAAAATTCGGCCCGCTACGTCCTTCCTTTTCTCGTCTTTCTCCTTCTGACGGAACTCCAGCGTTTTGGGACGCCCCAATCCATTTTCTGGATTTACGGCTTTAAAATCGCGGTGACCACGGCCGTTCTCCTGTTCTTGTTTCGCGGCCGCGGGGCGGAAATATCAGGACGATTCGATCCTGCAGCCGCCGGGCTCGGGCTGATTGTCCTCGCAATCTGGATTGTGCTGGGCAACAGCATACCCGCGGAGCGCGGGGTTTCTTTTGATCCAGGGGTTTTCGCGAACGTGCCGGTCAAAGCCTTTGCCGTCGGCCTGCGAATCCTGGGAGCTGCTGTCCTCGTGCCCGTGATCGAGGAACTCTTCTGGCGATCCTTTCTGATGCGCGCGTTCGTCAACCAGGAGGACTTTCTGTCTGTGCCGCTAGGCGCTTATACGCGCCTTTCCTTCTGGGGAACCGTGGCCGCTTTCATGCTGGTCCACCGCTCCTGGGAATGGCCGGCCACGTTTCTAACCGGGGCTCTTTACGGCGGTTATCTCCTCAAGACCAAGAACCTCAAGGGCTGCATCCTGGCCCATGCCGTGACCAATTTCGGCCTTGCCGTCTATGTGCTCCTCACCCACCGGTGGTACTTCTGGTAGCCTCACGGGGATGCGTCCCGGGGCCTTTTATGCTATAATGCGGCCGCTTTTCCACGGACACCTCCTCGCGGAAAAAATCTGACTTTCAAAGGGTATTCCCCGTGATCGCAGCCAACGGCGTCACTCTACAATACGGCAAGCGCGTGCTTTTCGAGAAGGTCGGCATCGCCTTTACTCCGGGCAATTGCTACGGCATCATCGGCGCGAACGGCTCCGGAAAATCGACCTTCCTGAAGATCCTTTCGGGCGAAATCGAGCCCAATGCCGGCGACGTCAGCCTGGCCCCGAATGCGCGGCTTTCCACGCTGAAGCAGGATCAATTCGCCTATGACGAATACGACGTGCTCACCACCGTCATCATGGGCCATAAAAAACTCTACGACTGCATCCAGGAGCGCGAAAAGATCTACGCCAATTTCAACGAGGACCAGGGACTGCGAGCCGCGGAGCTCGAAGACCAGTTCGCGGAAATGAACGGCTGGAGCGCGGAAGCCGACGCCGCGAAGCTCCTGAGCGATCTCGGCATTCAGGAATCGCTCCACAGCATGAAGATGAAGCAGCTCGAAGCGCGGCAGAAAGTCCGTGTGCTCCTGGCCCAGGCGCTGTTCGGAGACCCGGACGTCCTTCTCCTCGACGAACCCACGAACCAGCTCGACGTGGAAACCAGCATGTGGCTGGAAGAATTCCTCTACGATTTCAAGAACACCGCCATCGTGGTTTCGCACGACCGCCATTTCCTCGACAAAGTCTGCACGCACATCTGCGACATCGACTTCGGCAAGATCCAGCTGTATGCCGGCAACTATTCTTTCTGGTACGAATCCAGCCAGCTCGCCCTGCGGCAGAAACAGGAAGGCAATAAAAAGGTCGAGGAGAAGCGCAAAGAACTGCAGGCGTTCATCTCGCGGTTCAGCGCCAATGCTTCCAAGTCCCGCCAGGCCACTTCCCGCAAAAAGTTACTGGAAAAACTGACGCTCGAAGATATCCGGCCCTCCTCCCGCAAATATCCTTATGTCGCGTTCAAATCGGAGCGCGAGGCCGGCAACGATCTTCTCGACATCGAAGGGCTGACCAAGTCCGTAGACGGCAAGGTCATGTTCCGCAATTTCGTGCTTCACGTGAATAAGGGCGACAAAATCGCATTCATCGGCCGCAACGACCTGGCCAAGACCACGCTGTTCCAAATCCTCATGGGCGAAACCGCGCAGGACGGCGGCACCTTCAAATGGGGCGCTTCCACGACGCGGGCCTACTTCCCCAAGGAAAACAGCAAGTACTTCGACACGGACCTCAGCCTTGTGGACTGGCTGCGGCAGTTCTCGAACGAGAAAGACGAAAACTTCATCCGCGGCTTCCTGGGACGCATGCTCTTTTCCGGGGAAGAATCGCTCAAAAGCGCGCGCGTGCTCTCCGGCGGCGAGAAAGTGCGCTGCATGCTGTCCAAGATGATGCTGACCGGCTCGAACGTGCTGATCCTCGACGAGCCCACGAACCATCTCGACCTGGAATCCATTACCGCGCTCAATACCGGCATGGAGCAATGCAAAGGCACGATCCTCTTTTCCTCGCATGACCATCAGTTCGTCCAGACCGTCGCCAACAGGATCGTCGAGATCACGCCGAATGGTTTCATCGACCGCCAGCAGACGACCTTCGACGAATACCTCATGGACGAGCACATCAAGAAGCGCCGCGAAGCGCTCTACTTGCAGCCCCAGGCCTAAAAACTATTCCTGATTTCGGGACAATGCGGTAAGATGATCCCGCCATCATGGACCCTCAAAAAAGTGCTTACATCCGGGAAAATTTCCGCAAGAAAACCGTCCGCGAGCTTTCGCGCGACCTGAATCTCAGCCGCAAAAAAATCGAAGAAGAAATCGGGCGGCTTTCGGGGAAAGTGAAAACCGGGGAGACCGCGGCGCCGGCGCCGGCCGCGCCCGCCGAACCCGTTTCCCGCAAGCAGCACCTGATCGCGGCGGGCGTCCTCCTGCTTTTTACCCTTTGCCTGTACGCCCGGACGATTTCCTACCCGTTCAGCAACTGGGACGACCAGGAATACGTGGTCGACAACCCGGATATCCGCAGCATGTCGTCGGAGAACGTCCACCGCTTTTTTACCAAGTCTTACGTCGGCATCTACGCGCCGCTGACCATGCTGAGCCTCGCGGGCGATTACCAGCTTTATCATTTCAATGCCATCGGTTATCACGCGACCAACCTCGCGCTCCATGCGGCCAATGCCGTACTGCTTTATCTCATCCTGCTCGCCTTGACCGGACAATGGAACCTGGCTCTCGGCATCGCGCTGCTGTTCGCGGTCCATCCGGTCCAGCCGGAATCGGTGGTCTGGATTTCCCAACGAAAAAACGTCCTGTCCTTTTTCCTTTTTCTGAGCGCCTTCCTGGCCTACATCCGGCATTATGAATCGCCGAAGCGGTCTTTGCTTTGGTACGCCGCCTCGTTCGCGCTCTTTGTGCTGTCGTGCATGGCCAAGCCGCTCTCGGTCACGTTGACGGGCATTTTGTTCGCCTATGACTACTGTTACAAGCGTCTCAATGCCAAGGCCTTCCTGCGCTACCTTCCTTTTGTCGCGATCTCTGTCGTCTTCGGCCTCATCTCGATCCACATCGCCCAGAGCGCCACAAAGGGCGATTACATCGGAAACAGCCGCTGGGTGACGTTTCTCACGGTCATGGTGGCCATGATGAAGTACGTACAGCTCATTTTCGTCCCGGTCAACCAAAGCATTTTGTATCCGTTTCCGCTCTACAGGACGATTTTCCATCCGCACATCCTGCTTTCCATGGCCGGGCTCGCGGCGCTCGGCTTTGGATTTTTCCAGCTGTGGAAAAGAGACCGGAAACTTTTTTTCTGGGGCGCATGGTACCTCGTTCTCCTGGCGCCGGTCTTGAACATCATCCCCCTTCTCGACTACATGCAGGACCGCTGGCTTTATCTGCCCGTCGCCGGGATCTTCATGATCGTTTTCACGCTGCTGCAAAGAAAGACGGGCAAAGGCCTGGTGAACACGCTCATGGCGATCCTGGTCTTCGTGTATGCCCTTTTAAATCTGAACCGCCAGCAGGTCTGGGCCAATCCCCAGAACCTGTGGCTGGAGACGCGGCGCGTGACGGAGAACGTGTGGAGTTCGCCCTATTACAACCTGGGCTATTATTATGTGAAACAGGGAAGGCTGGACGACGCCGTGGCGGAGTTTCAAAAAACCATCAACCGTTTCAATCTTCCCGGCGCCTGGGGCGGCATCGGCACGGTATTGAGCAAGCAAGGCAAGCTGGACGAAGCCATTCCTTATTTTCAGAAAGCCCTGGAGCTGGCGCCCGAGGAACCGGTTTTCTACAATGAATTGGGGCTCATTTATAAGGAAAAGCAGCAATACGACCTGGCGCTGGATCAATACGAAAAATCCCTTCAAAGGGACTCGGCGAATCCGGACACTTACAATAATAAGGCCGTAGTCCTGGCTCTGATGAGCCGCAATGACGAGGCGGACCGGGTTTTCCAGCAGAGCCTGGGAAAAGATCCGGATTTCGCGGAAACGCTGATCAATTATGCCAGCTTCCTTTATAAGACCAGCCGCTTCGATGAATCGGAAAAGTACGCCCGTAAATTCCTTTCGCTCTATCCCAATTCCGAATACCGCCCCCTGGCCCTGCGGCTCATGCAGAACATCAATGCGGCAAAAAAAACAACGGCTTCGCTCCAAAAGTCCGAATGGAAAACGGCCCAATAACTTTTCCCGCGGTTTAGATTAGGGCCGGCTTTGTCGAAATATCATCGGAACGCTGTCAACGCGCACTCATCCATGAAAACATCGAAACCCATTTGGTTCCGTTATAAATTCATGCTCCCTGCGGGAAAGACGCAGGAATTCCATCTGGAGCTGGATCCGGAAACGCTCGCGCTTATCCCCCAACCGCGGACCGATTATCCGGACTGGACGCGGCTGTCTCATTTTCAATGCGCGCATTGCCCGCTCAAAGAGGCGGATTCGCCGCGTTGTCCGATTGCCGCCAACCTCGTCGACGTCATCGAGTTTTTTAAATCGGCGGTTTCCTACGAGGAAATCGACCTGGAAGTCGAAAGCCCTTCGAGAACCTATAAGGCGCGCACCGCCCTTCAGTATGCGCTCAGCTCCCTCATCGGCCTTTACATGGTGACGAGCGGCTGTCCGGTCATGGACAAATTGCGGCCGCTGGCCGCGTTTCATCTTCCGCTGGCCAGCACCGCGGAATCCACGTTCCGCTCGCTTTCGATGTATCTCCTGGCCCAGTGGTTTCTTCAAAGAAAAGGCGAAACGCCGGACTGGTCCTTAAAGGACCTGGAAAAAATCTATGCGGACATCCAGACCCTCAACGAATGGTTCCTCAAAAGGGTCCAGGCCGTGCACATTCAGGACGCGGGGCTGAATGCGGTTTTCCATCTGGACTGCCACGCCCAGTACACCAATTTATTCCTGACTGCCGAAGGGCTCGACAACATCGTCCGGTTCTTTCATCCTTATTTAAATCCTTGATCTTCCGCCGGCTCAAGGCCTTGTTTATTTTTTAGTCAGGGCCGTGTGACAAAAAAATTCAGTCCCGTAGAGCCGTCCCTCACGGCGCCCCCGCATCTCCAATAAAAACAATGACTTAAGATCTCGTTTTTCGTGGCACGCAATTTGAAATTCGCCTCAGCGGAAAAACATCAATCCAAGAAGGAGGAAATACCATGGAACTCGTCAGAAAAATAAATGGCTGGGATCCGTTCGACATCCTCGAAGATCTTCAAACGGACATGAACCGTGTTTTCAACCGGTCTCTCCAGAAGAGAGAGGGTTTGGAGAATGCCTTTCAGCCCCATCTCGAAGTGCGGGAAGATGCGGAAGCCTACATTTTAAGCGCGGATCTGCCCGGCTTGAAGAAAGAAGACTTTTCCATCACGGTGCAAGGAAACCGTCTGGTCTTGAAAGGAGAAAGGAAACAGGAAAAAGAATTGACGGAAAAAGGAATGCATTACTCCGAGAGATCCTACGGCTCCTTCATGCGGAGCATGGAGTTTCCGGTCGAAGTGGCCGCCGACAAAGTCAAGGCGAGTTATAAAGACGGCGTCCTCGAGATCAACTTGCCCAAGGCTGAGAATGCCAAGCCCAAGCAAGTGTCGGTTGAAGTGAAATAATGTTTCCGGAGCCCGGCGGATTACCGCCGGGCTCCGGTTCCTGGAGGAATACCATGGAAACGCCTAATACAAATGCTGCTCCTGACAAAACAACGATGCCCGGTTGGGCTGTCGCCATTTTGGTATTGCTCGTGGCTTTGCTATGCCTTCAGTCCGTGCTTTTGGTGAAGACGATCAAAAACGACAGAGCCATCAGAAGGTTTGCGATTCAGAAACAAGTGTGGGATGCCAATCGAGCCGCGGCCGCGCTTCCGCAAAGAATGAACAGGCAAAGCTCCGCCGCTTATCAGCCTCTCCCAAACCGCTTTTACGGGCCGAGCCCTTACGGTTCTTACAGCGCTTCTCAGTTGGAAGACAGCATGAATCGGCTTTTCACAAATCTTCTGTCCAATTTTGCAGCGCCCTTATCGAGCATGATGGCAAGCCCGGCCGCGGCAGACTTTGATTTCATGCCTACCGCAGACATGGAAGAAAAAGACAATCTTTATATTGTGAAAGTGGACCTGCCCGGCTTGGACAAGGACCAGATCAACATCACGGTGAGAGACGGCTTGCTCACCATCGAAGGCGTTAGGAAATCTGAGTCCGAATCCAAAGACGACAAGACCGGATTTTATTCCCAGGAGCGCAGCTATGGATCGTTTTCCAGATCACTTCCGCTTCCCGGCCCTGTGGATGATGCCGGAATCAAGGCGGATTATGCCAATGGAGTTCTGACGATCCAGCTCCCCAAGAAGCCGGGAACCGAAAAAAATGCGACGAAGGTAAGCGTGCAGTGAGTTTCAGAGCGGAGAAATAAAAAAGGCCCGGAGGATTTCCTCCGGGCCTTTTTTATTGAAACTATTCTTACTTGATGAACAGCATCTCCTGGTACGTCGGAAGCGTCCAGAGATCATCCGCCACAAGCGTTTCCAGCTGGTCCGCGTATTTCCGGACCGTCCCCATCGCGGGAAGAACTTTGTAGCAGTAATACTCCGCTTCGGCTTCCAGGCTCTTGGCGCCGTGGTGTTCCTTGAGCTTCTCCAGAGCGCTGATGCTGCTCTGCAGGCCCTTCACGGCGGCCACAACCTCATCCAGCGTCGTGCTGTCGAACTTCACGCCGGCGGTTTTAGCAGCGGCCGCGGCCTGACAGAGTTCGGTCTGATAGCGGACAGCCGCAGGAAGGATCATGGTCTGGGCCATCTTCACGACGAGGTTGGATTCCAGGTTGATCGTCTTGCAGTACTGTTCCACGTAAATATCGTGGCGGCTTTCGAGCTCGCGCTTCGAGAGCACCTTGTACTTGGCAAAAAGATCAGCGGCTTCCTTGGTCTTGGCGGCCTTGATCGCCTCGACCGTGGTCTTATCGTTCGGAAGACCGCGCTTGGCGGCTTCCTTGTGCCACGCTTCGGAATAGCCGTCGCCGTTGAAAACGACAGCGCCGTGTTCATCGATGATTTCCTTGAGCAGCTTCTGCACGGCGGCATTCAGCTTCTTGGAATCACCTTTGGTGGCCTTCTCGAGTTCCGTCGCAACGTAATCGAGGGAATCGGTGAGGGCCGTGAGAAGCATGACCAGCGGACCGGCCAGCGACATGCTGGAACCGACCGCGCGGAACTCAAACCTGTTGCCGGTGAAGGCAAACGGGCTGGTGCGGTTACGGTCGCCGGCATCCGAGGGAAGCGGCGGCAGCGTGTCGACGCCGACCACGAGCTTGTCTTTCTTCTTGGACGACTTGGCTCCGCCCTTCTTGATCTGATCGAACACGTCGGCAAGCTGCTCGCCGAGGAAGATCGAGATGATCGCCGGAGGAGCTTCGTTCGCGCCGAGGCGGTGGTCGTTATTGGCCGTGGCGACGGAAGCGCGCAACAGGTACGAATACTTGTGGACCGCGCGGATCGTGGCGGCGCAGAAAACGAGGAACTGCGCGTTTTCGTGCGGCGTCTCGCCCGGATCGAACAGGTTACCCTGCGTGCTGTTGCTGATCGAGAAATTCAGGTGCTTGCCCGAGCCGTTGATGCCCGCGAAAGGCTTCTCGTGCAGGAGGCAGGTCATGCCGTACTTCTCGGCGACACGCTTCAGGGTATACATGAGGAGCTGCTGGTGGTCCGTGGCGATGTTCGCGCTCTCGTACAGAGGGGCGATTTCGTACTGGGCCGGAGCAACTTCGTTGTGGCGGGTCTTCACCGGGACGCCGAGCTTGAAGAGCTCACGCTCGCATTCGAGCATGAACGCAAGCACGCGTTCGGGAATCGCGCCGAAATAGTGGTCTTCGAATTCCTGGCCGCGCGGCGGCTTGGCGCCGAAGAGCGAACGGCCGCAATTCAGAAGGTCCGGACGGGCGTAGTAGAAATTGCGGTCGATCAGGAAGTATTCCTGCTCGGGACCCGCGTTCGCCACGACACGGGAAATCGCCGTGTGGCCGAACAGGCGCAGGATGCGCTGCGCGTGAACATTCATGGCCTGCTGGGCGCGGAGAAGCGGCGTCTTCTTGTCGAGCGCTTCGCCGGTCCAGGACACGAACGCCGTCGGAATGCAAAGCGTCGTCCCATTCGGATTTTCGAGGATGTACGCCGGGCTCGTCACGTCCCAAGCCGTATAACCGCGGGCTTCGAACGTCGCGCGGATGCCGCCGCTCGGAAAGCTGGAGGCATCGGGTTCCCCCTGGATAAGCTGCTTGCCCGTGAATTCCGCGATCGCCGAACCGTCACCCGTCGGCGTGAGGAAGCTGTCATGCTTCTCGGCCGTGGAGCCGGTCAAAGGATAGAAAACGTGGGCGTAATGCGTGGCGCCCTTTTCGATGGCCCAATCGCGCATGGCCGCAGCCACAACGTCCGCGATCGTGGAATCGATCTTCTCACCCTTCTCGATCGTCTTCATCAGAGAAATGTAGATGTCTTTAGGCAGCCGGGCCTTCATGACCGACGGACTAAAAACATTCGTTCCAAACAAACTCCCCGTCGAAGTCTCCGCGAAATTCAGAGGCTCCGAAATGGGCTCGTAACCGGTAACGGCCTTAACAGCCTGTAGACGTGCAGTACTTCCGCTCATTGTTGAAATCTCCTTCTGATGTGTTGGGATTTTATCCTGCTGCCAGGATTTCCGGGGGCAAATTTGAATAAAGCCGTAAAATTCACGTAAGAAAAAATAGGACCGTATTATAGCGGATTCCCTACAGATGCAAAGCTCAAAATTCCTCGATTTTTCAAGGCCTGCAGGGCGATAAGATTCTTCGTGTTAGCGTTTGGAGCATATTAAGCATGGGTGATAAATAATTTTATGAATTGCTCCCGGATGGAGAAATAAATACAAAGGGCCAGAACGAATTCTGGCCCTTTGAAAAAAATGGAATGAGTCCATCTGCTACGCCTGCGAGATTAGCTCCCCTGGGTTCGGACTGCAGATTATAGCCCGTCTGCCTCGCGGCAAATTCACCCGTAACTGGTTCTCCCGCTCCCCGGATGGGAATTAGGCGGCACTTCCGGATACGTTGCCCAGGCTTAGTAAGCCGCCGCCTTGGCCGCCGTATCGACGGAAGTCGCTGCACCGGCATCATCCGTGGCGACAGTCACTTTCTCGCCAACGAGGCTAGCCGGATCCGTAACGCCCGCAGGCCACTTGGTCGTGGCGCTGTAAGCCACCCAAGAAGAACCCGCGTCCGTCGCGATTTCCAGCTTGCTCTGCTGAGCATCCACAGACTGAACGGTGCCTTCAACGCTAGCCGCGAACGTCACTCCCTGGAGGGAAGCAATCGCCACGAGCATCACAACAACGATGAAGAACGCTTTTTTCATTTGTATCACCTCCTTTCGTTATTGAAATCCCTGGCCTAAGCCAGGCCAAAAAAAAAGCCTTCTAATTTTGTTCGGACCTCCCTTGCGGGCGCCACGCAAAATTAAAAGGCTCTATTTGTTTGCCGTCAGCGATCGACCTATCGCTGCTACCCAGTCGGCCTCAACGAAGCCGTTTCCATGTAAGGGGGGCTGGGACTCTTTCGGAAATATGATCTCCGGTTAACTGCCTGAGAATTCTAATAAATTTGTCATGGAATATCAATATGATGATAGCGATTGATTGTTAATGCTATATCTGCCTCTGAGGAAGGACCGATTGAAAATGAACTTCAACCGAATTTGACGGCGCAGACTTTGAGGTAAGATTCCTCAACCGGCTGTTTGGGAAAATCCGCAGCCGGTTCATTAAAAAAATCCTGGATACGGGCCGGGAAAGCCGCGATCCCCTTTCGGACTTGATTCAAAAACGATTGCCGGGACAACTGGTGCGAATTATTGCAGACCCAGAGAACCCCGCGGGGCTCCACCACGGGAGCGGCCAGCGAAACCAACTTTTCATAATCCCGCTGCGCCACGAACCGCGACGACGGGCCTGTCGCGTAAGTGGGCGGATCCAGAATCACGCTTTGAAACCGTTCCTGCCGCCGGCCGAACCGCTGCAGCCAGTCAAAGACGTCGCCCGTGACGAAATCACGGTCCTGCGCCTCGAGCCCGTTGCACCGCATGTTCCGCTTGCCCCATTCCAGGTAACGGCCGGAAAGATCGATGTTCAAGGCGCGCGCCGCTCCGCCCAGAACCGCCGCTACTCCAAAGCCGCAGGTATAAGAGAAGCAGTTGAGGACCGTCCGGCCCGCGGAAAGCCGGCGTATTTTGTTTCGGATTTCCCGCATGTCCAGGAAAAGCCCCGTGCTGAGCCCCTCACCCGGCCGGATTAAAAAACGCATGCCATTTTCCAGGATTTCGAGTTCGGGAACGGGTTCCCCCCAAAAGGGCGCCGAAGGCGCGTGGGATTCGCGCTCCGCGCCTTTCAGGACGCTGGCTTGTTTCGGACGGTATTTAAGATACACGGCGGAAGCCTTGCATCGTTCCGCGAGGACTTTCAATAACGGCATCGGTTCCTTGGTTTGCGCGGCCCCATAAAGGTTCGCCACCAGGACACAGGCGTAACGGTCCACGGTAATTTCCGGGAAACCGTCCGCCGCGCCGTGGATGAGGCGGAAAGCGTTCGTTTCGCGGCTCCGCATAAGAGCTTCCCTTTTTTTCAAAGCGGCCTCGATCCAGAATCCGAGAGGCTTTTTCGGGAGCTCGGGCTGAGGGGCGGGACGCGTTGAGAAGCGCTTACGCGGGTAGGAAGGACGCGGCTTTGATTTCTTTTTGAATTTCATGCTTTTTGAAAGATGAAAATCACCGCCAGGACCAGGCAGCCGAAGGCGGCGAAATAATTCCACCGGATCTGTTCTTTGAGATACAAGAGGGAAAAGCCGCAGAAGACGACCAGCGTGATGACTTCCTGCATGATCTTAAGCTGCGCCGTGGTGAAAGTATACGAGCCGATGCGGTTGGCCGGGACCTGGAAGCAATATTCCACGAAAGCGATCAGCCAGCTTACGAGGATCACTTTCCATAAAGCCTCCTGGCGGAATTTCAAATGCCCGTACCAGGCAAAGGTCATGAAAATGTTGGAGATCGTGAGAAGCACCAGGGTGATCATGCGAGATTTTCCTCCGCCGGCAGTTAGGGTGCGGGTGATCGACTCAGAAAAAAATGAACGTGACTCCCATGAAAATAAAAATCCAGCCGGCCGCTTTGCGCAGGATGGCCGGACGGACGCGCGAAGCCATGGCATGCCCCAGGAACAGGGCAATGCCTGAAGACAGCGCCAGGGCCGACAGGGTCGCGAGCACGACAAGCGCAAGATTGTACCGCGTGGCAAAAAGCGCGGCGGCGATTTGCGTCTTGTCCGCCCATTCCGCCAGGAACGTGAATCCGAAACCCATCAAAAAGGGATGCTGGAAGAGAAATTCCTGCTGCGGTTCCGACTCGCCCACCGAGCGCAGCATGAGGAACCCGAAGACAAAGAAAATAACCGCGGCCAGGAGTTTCATGATCCACACCGGCACAAACCGCGAGATCCACGCTCCAGCAAAGATGCCGAAGCCGTCGGCCAGCATGAAGCCGAGCATGGCTCCAAAAAAAAGGACAAGCCGCTTCTGGGTTTTCGAACCCAGCACGAAAAGCGCGAGCTGGGTCTTGTCGCCCAGTTCCGCGAGGAAAATGGAAATAAACGGAATGATGAAATGAACCAGCATAAATTCTCCCGTTAAGCCCGGCCGCCCACTTCGCCGGTTTCGGTATTGACGCGCACGACAGCGCCTTCCTGAATGTACTGGGGAACGCGGACTTCGAGGCCGGTTTCGAGCGTGGCCTGCTTGTTTCCGCCGCCCGAAGACGCGGGAGGCGTCGAGGTAACTTTGAGCTCCACGTAAGGCGGCAGCTCGAGCGAGACCACGTTCCCATTATATTTTAGGGCCTCGAGGATCACGCCCTCTTTCAAATAAGGAAGAAGTTCGGAAATCTTCCCGGCGGGAAACGAAAATTGCTCGTAGCTTGTTTCATCCATGAAATGATACGTCGAGGATTCCAAGTAAAGGAACGAGGCCTTGGTTTTTTCGACGTCCGGCTCGTTGAATTTTTCCGCGGTCTTGAAACTTTTCTCGAGCACGGCGTTGGAGAGAAGATTCCGAACCTTGGCCCGCACCATGGTCGAAGCCCCGCGGGCCGACGGCGAGGCAAAAAAAACTTCCAGCACGAGGTAAGGTTCCCCTTCCACGGAGATAAGCATTTTCCTTTTTAATTCATTGGCGCCGATCATTTCCATTCTTCCTTTTTTTCATAAGCTTTCATTGGACAGACATAAGCCATTATAGATATTACAGTTGCGCCTTTCAAACAATCTTTTGTTGACAGAACAGTTTTATAAGTTAATATCTCTACTAAATCCATAGAGTAAACATACTATGATTACCAAGAAAACCAAATACGCCATTAAAGCCCTCCTCATGCTGGCCGGTTCTTCCGGTGCCGAGAAGCCCATGCTCATTTCCGAGCTGGCGCGGAAGGAGCGGCTTCCCAAAAAATTTTTGGAGCTCATTCTTCTAGAGCTCAAAAAAAGCGGCATCTTGGGCAGCAAGAAAGGAAAAGGCGGCGGCTATTTCCTTGCCAAGGAGCCGGCAAGCATCAAATTGGGCACCGTCATGCGCATCCTGGAAGGTCCGCTCGCTCCCCTGCCGTGCCTGAGCCGCACGGCGTACCGCAAATGCGAGGAATGCGTCGACGAGCAAACCTGTCCGATCCGCGCCGTGATGAAAGATATCCACGAAGCGAACATTGCCGTTCTGGACGGGACCAGCCTCCAAAACATGCTGGAAATGGCCGCGCAGCCTGAACGGCAGGAGATGTATTTCATTTAACATGGAAACCGAATCTGAAGAACAAGCCGTCGCGAAAATCCGCGAGGCCCTCAAAAAAATAAAGTACGGCGCGGTGGAGATCATCATCCACGATGCCCAAATTGTGCAGATCGAATGCCGCGAAAAAATAAGGCTCGATAAGACTCAATAAAGTTTCAAAATAAAAAAAAGAACTGACCGGACCACCGGAGGTTTTCATGAATCCAAGGAGGATTTCCCATGAAAATTCCACGGTGGTTCCCGGCAACGGCAATCGTGTTAGTACTCGCTTTGCAAAATTCAACACTAGCGCAGGCCCAGCTTCCCGCCCCTCCTGCCAAGACAATCGAGGAGCGGCTGGCGGAGCTGGAAAAAGAGATGAGTCTCTTGAAACGCCAGCAGGAAGTGCAGAAAGAAGTGGATCTGAAAAAAGAAACTGAAACCCCCGTCGTCGTCGCAGGCAAAGACGGATTTGGATTGAAGTCAAAGGACGGCAACTTTCAACTGAAGTTCCGCGGCCAGATCCAGACTGACGCTCGCTTTTTTGCGAACGACGACCGCAATCCCGGCGTGAATCAATTTTTGCCCCGGCGCATCCGGACCTCGCTCGAAGGAACGGTTTTCAAGTATTTCGATTTCCGCTTGATGCCGGATTTCGGAAACGGTACCGTGACTTTGCAGGACGCGTGGGTGGATTTCAAATACTGGCCCCAGGCCTCGCTTCGCGCGGGTAAATTCAAATCGCCCATCGGGCTGGAACGGCTGCAATCGGACCCGAACACGATCTTCGCGGAAACCGCGCTTTCCACGAACCTCGTGCCGAACCGCGACGTGGGCATCGATCTCCACGGCGATTTCTGGGACGGCACGATCACTTACGACGCGGCCGTCATGAATGGCGTCGTGGACAACGGCAACTTGGATACGGACCTCGCGGACGACAAAGATTTTGTCGGCAGGATTTTCTCGCACCCGTTCCGCAATACGGACATCGACGCTTTGAATGGCCTCGGAGTCGGGTTAGGGATGAGTTACGGGGACGTGCACGGCACCGTGGCATCGCCGCAGCTCCCGACCTTCCGCAGCTTCGGACAGCAGACGGTTTACAGTTACCGCTCTGACGGCACCGCGGCGGGAACGACGATCGCCAATGGCGGCCGCACGCGGTTTGCCCCACAGGCCTACTATTATTGGGGGCCGGTCGGCCTTTTGACCGAATTTGTGTGGTCGTCTCAGGACGTGAAACGCAATACCGAACGGTCGAGTTTGAAGAACTGGGGCTGGCAGCTTGCCGGCTCTTATGTGATCACCGGCGAAAACGCCAGCTATAACGGCGTGGTTCCCCGTTACAACTTCGACCCGCGCGAAGGAAGATGGGGTGCCCTGGAGATCGTGGGCCGTTTCAGCGAACTCACCGGCGACAGCGACGCATATGCCCTGTTCGTCAATCCCCAGACTTCCGTCCGGAAGGCGCGCGCATGGACGGCGGGCCTCAACTGGTACTGGAACAAAAACATCAAGTGGATGCTCGATTACGAACAGACCTTTTTCCAGGACGGCTACGCTTTGAGCGGCGCCGCGGCTCGCGAGCGCGAAATTGAAAACGCTCTGATCGGCCGCCTCCAAATCGCCTTTTAAATTTGCATCGTCAAAGGAGCACCACCATGAACTCGAAATTAAATGTGTTACGCGCCGCAGCCGCGGTGACGGCCGCGCTCGTTTTGACCGTTTCTCCCGCGGGAGTTGCAGCCGAAAAAATCGCGCTGCTGAACGTTTCGTATGATCCGACCCGCGAACTCTACCAGGAAGTCAACGCGGCCTTTGCCAAACAGTGGAAGGACAAGACGGGCCAGGACGTCGAGATCAGCCAGTCCCACGACGGCTCCGGCAAACAGGCGCGGGCCATCATCAGCGGCCTGGATGCGGACGTGGCAACGCTCGCGCTTGGTTACGACATCGACGCGCTGGCGGAAAAGGCCGGCCTGATTTCAAAAAACTGGCAGGGCAAGCTGCCGAACAACAGCTCGCCCTACACGTCGACGATCGTTTTCCTGGTCAAGAAAGGCAACCCGCAAAACATCAAAGACTGGGACGATCTGGCGCGCGACGGTATTTCCGTCATCACGCCGAACCCCAAGACTTCCGGCGGCGCTCGCTGGAATTACCTCGCAGCCTGGGCCTATGCCAGCAAAAAATTCGGGGGCGACGAAAATCAAATCAAGGAGTTCGTCAAAAAGATTTATAAAAACGTGGCGGTACTCGACACGGGCGCGCGCGGGTCCACGACGACGTTTGTGGAACGCGGCATCGGAGACGTCTTGATCGCCTGGGAAAACGAGGCGTTCCTGGCGGTCAATAACATCGGCAAAGACCAATTCGAAATCATCGTGCCGTCGCTCAGCATTCTCGCGGAGCCTCCGGTCACCGTCGTGGATAAGATCGCGAAAAAGCACCACATGGAAGAGGCCGCCAAGGCCTATCTCGAATTCCTTTACACGGACGAAGGCCAGGACATCATCGCCAGGCACTATTACCGCCCTCGCTCGGAAGCCGTGCTGCAAAAATACGCGGCCCAATTTCCGAAAATCGAGCTCGTGACCATCGACAAGGATTTTGGCGGCTGGAAAGAAGCGCAGGCCAAACATTTCGCGGACGGCGGCATTTTCGACGAGATCTATCTAAGCTAACAAACAGGAAAAGGCATGGGCTTCAAAAAACACAGCGTTCTCCCGGGATTCGGACTGACCCTGGGCTTTACCCTCTTTTATTTGAGCGTGGTCGTTCTCTTCCCGCTTTCGCTTCTCTTTTTCAAAACGGCCGCGCTCACCTGGCCGCAGCTCGTCAAGGCCCTGTCTTCCGCCAGGACGCTGGCCGCGTTCCGCCTGACGTTCAGCGTGTCGCTGGCAAGCGCGCTTGTGAACGCTGTTTTCGGGATGCTCGTGGCCTGGGTGCTGGTCCGTTATAATTTCCCGGCCAAAAAAGCCGTGGACGCGCTGGTGGATCTCCCCTTTGCGCTTCCCACGGCTGTCGCCGGAATTTGTCTCACTGCGATTTACGGCCCCACGGGCTGGGTCGGAAAATGGCTCGCGCCCTGGGGCATCAAAACCGCATACTCGCCGCTCGGCATCGGCATCGCGCTGGTTTTCATCGGGCTGCCTTTTGTCGTGCGCACGCTGGAACCGGTGCTGCAGGAAATGGACATCGAGCTCGAAGAAGCGGCGCACAGCCTGGGGGCTTCGGCCTGGCAGACATTCTCGCGCGTCATTTTTCCCACGCTTTTTCCCGCGCTGCTGACCGGCACAGCCATGGCGTTCGCGCGCGCTCTCGGCGAATACGGCTCGGTAGTTTTCATTTCGGGCAACATGCCGGGCAAAACCGAAATCCTTCCGCTTCTCATCATGACCAAGCTCGAGCAATTCGATTATCCGGGTGCGACGGCCATCGCAAGCGTCACGCTTTGCATTTCCTTTCTCCTTCTTCTGTTCATCAACATGCTCCAGGCCTGGAGCCGAAGATACCAGAAGGTGTAGCCATGGCCGGAACCGTTTCATCCTTAACTGCAAGAGCCGTCAAGACTGCGCCGTCGGTTTCCCAGGAATCGCCGGCCGTCAAGGCCGTGCTGATCACCGCTGCGTTTCTTTTCCTCGGCCTCTTTCTGTTCCTGCCGATCGCGGTGCTCCTGGCCAGCGCTTTTTCAAAAGGGCTGATCGCTTATTTCCACGCGCTCGCGGAACCGGATGCCTTTTCCGCGGTCAAGCTCACGCTTCTCGCCGCCGCAATCAGCGTTCCGCTGAATCTGGTCTTTGGCATCGCGGCGTCCTGGGCCATCGCCAAATTCGATTTCACGGGAAAGAAAGTACTTCTCGCCCTGATCGATCTGCCGTTCACGGTGTCCCCCGTGATCTCGGGCCTGATCTACGTGCTTCTTTTTGGGGCGCAAGGGTTGTTCGGTCCCTGGCTCATGGAGCATGACATCAAAATCATCTTCGCGGTTCCGGGCATCGTGCTGGCTACGATCTTCGTGACGTTTCCGTTTGTCGCGCGGGAACTCATCCCGCTCATGGAAGCGCAGGGCAACGAAGAAGAAATCTCCGCGATCACCCTCGGCGCCAGCGGATGGCAGACATTCTGGCGCGTGACGCTCCCCAATATCAAATGGGGCTTACTCTACGGCGTGATCCTCTGCAATGCGCGCGCCATGGGCGAATTCGGCGCCGTGTCGGTTGTGTCAGGCCATATCCGCGGCAAGACCAACACCCTGCCGCTGCACATCGAGATTCTCTATAATGAATACCAATTCATGGCCGCCTTTGCCGTGGCCTCGCTCCTCATGCTGCTGGCACTCGTCACGCTCGCCCTAAAGACCTGGGTCGAGCTGCGCGCAGGCGCAAGCATGCAGGCCAAAACCCAACTCTAGGTGATGCGTGAGCATTAAAGTCCAGAACGTAACCAAAAAATTCGGGGATTTCACGGCGCTCAAAAACATCGATCTGGATGTGCCGAACGGCGAACTCGTCGCGCTTCTGGGACCGTCGGGGTCCGGAAAGACCACGCTGCTGCGCATCATTGCCGGCATCGAGCATCCGGATTCCGGCACCGTGCTTTTTTCCGACGAAGATACGAAGGGGCTCAAAGCCTCGGAACGCCGCGTCGGCTTCGTCTTCCAGCATTACGCGCTTTTCAAGCACATGACCGTTTTCCAAAACGTGGCCTTCGGCCTCGAGGTGCGTCCTAAGGATTTGCGGCCTTCCCGGCGCGAGATCCAGCGGAGAGTCCTGGAGCTCTTGAAGCTCGTGCAGCTCAACCGCATGGCGCACCGCTATCCTTCCGAACTCTCGGGCGGCCAGCGCCAGCGCGTGGCCCTGGCGCGCGCGCTCGCCATCGAACCGAAAGTTCTGCTCCTCGACGAGCCGTTCGGAGCGTTGGATGCGAAGGTCCGCCGCGACCTGCGGCAGTGGCTGCGGCGCCTGCATGACGAGATTCACGTGACGAGCATTTTCGTGACGCATGACCAGGAAGAGGCGCTGGAAGTTTCGGACCGCGTGGCGGTCATGAACGACGGAAGGATCGAGCAGGTCGGAAGCCCGGACGAAGTTTATCATCACCCGGCCAGTCCCTTTGTCTACAATTTCCTCGGCAACGTGAACCTGTTCCACGCGCGCATCGAAGACGGCAGGGCCGTCCTGGGCGACGCGTCCCTGAAGCTTCCTTCCAAACAGGAAGCCGAGACGAAAAAAGCGGCCGTTTACATCCGCCCGCACCTTCTGGACATTGCCCGGGAATCCCGGGACAAAAACAGCCTCAAGGCCACGGTGCAGTACATCAACCTGGCCGGCCCCTTCGCGAAAATCGAGCTGACCAACGAAGCCGGCGATCTCATCCGCGTCGAACTCACGCACGACCGCTTCCGCGAACTGGGCCTGAAGAAAAGCGAGGATGTTTTTCTGGTGCCTCGGGAAATGAAAATCTTCGACGACTTCTCAATCTGACAAGGTTTCAGGAAGAGGCGGCCGGCGGCGAAGAAATAAATTCCCTTTCCCGCGTCAGCACGTCCGTCAAAAGGCGGGACTCTCCGCCGCAGGTAACGTGGTAAGGCTTGCCGGTCGTTGAAGACCTCGAGGCCACTTTGGCAATGAACTCTTCGGCTGTCTTATAAGATCCGCGCCATGGCGGCGTCATCATTTTCATGCGGAGAAACCGCGACGCGTCCTGTCCGCGATAGAGCTCTCCGTTCCTCTCGAATTCGCACGACGACTCCGTCATCCTTTCCAGGAGGTAATAGATTTTTTCCATTTCACTCTGGCTGAGCCTTGGATGCTTTTTCTGGTATTCCTCGACGGATGCCGGGCTCGGGGCTGGGTCAAGATACGGCGCCTTTTCCCCCGCGTAAAGCAGCGGGCACAGCGCGAACAAAAAAAGAATGAGGCTGGTTGATTTTTTCATCGTTGCTCCGGGGAGTTTACGCCCTCAAAGAAGAAGGCTTGTCTTTCCAGCGCCGGTGTCCCCACATCCATTGCTCCGGATATTTGAGGATTTGGCGCTCGAGAAGGCGGTCCAGCTCGCGCGTCGTCGCGGTTTCCCAATCGCCCTCCGGCTCCTGGACCGGAACTTCCGGATGAATCTGGATCTCGTATTTCCACGGCGCGGTACGGACGCAATACGCGGGCACGAGAGCGCATCCGGTCCGCTTCGCAAGGCGCGCGGGAATCGACGTCGTGGAAGTCTCCGCGCCGAAAAGCGGGCTCCAGATTCCTTCCGGCCCCGCCCACTGGTCGATCAGGATGGCCACGCCGTGGTCTTCTTTCAGTTCCTGCAGCACCTTGCGGGTGGAATTATTTTTCAGGATCGGCGTGACGGTCATCACGCGCCGCAGCGCGTCGATTTCGCGGTTCATGAACGGGTTCTTGATGTGCTTCACCACGACCGACCAGCGCTGGCCGGTCAGGAAAGGCAGGAACGACAAATATTCCCAGGAACCGATGTGGGAAATGACGAGCACCACGCCGTTCCCCCGCGCAAAGGCCTTTTCCAGGACTTCATTGCCCATGAGCGAAAAATGTTCCCGGGCGCGCGCCGCGATTCTCCGGACCAGAAACAGCTCGGCAATGGAAAGCGCCGCGTGCTGGAATGCGGCGCGCACGAGATTTTTTTTCTGCGCATCCGAGAGGCTGCTGCCGAAGGCTTTGTCGATGTTCGCCGCAGCCACTCCCCTTCGCTTCGGCATGAAAAGGCAGGATAAATCACCGGCGCGGCGCGTGATCCACTCGAGGGCATTCAAAGGAAGCCTTCCGGCGGATGCCACCAGCGCTCTCGCGAGCAGGGATTGCAGGTAGTAAAGGAACGTCAAAAAAACCCTCCGTCCGCGCGGACGATTATTCCAGGTAAGAACGCAGCATCCAGGCCATTTTTTCGTGCTGCTCCATGAGGCCGGTCAGGAAATCCTGCGTGCCCATGTCCCCGTATTTTTCCCCGGTGGTCTGGACATCGCCGCGGAGCTGCTGGATGACGGCCTCGTGGTCTTTGAGAAGATTGTCGATCATGGTCTTGGCCGAAGGCTGCTCCCCCGGCGCTTCGGAAAGCCGCGTCGCCTTCAGGAATTCTTTCAGCGTCCCGAACGCAAGCCCCCCCAGCGCGCGCGCCCTTTCCGCGGTCTCGTCGATGATCTCGTCGAGCTCTTCGTACTGCGCCTCGAAAAATTTGTGAAGCTCGCTGAAGTCGGGGCCCACCACGTTCCAATGATAATTGCGGGTCTTGGTATAAAGGACGTATTCGTCCGCCAGCAATTTGTTCAGAATCTCGACCGATCCTTCCCTGTTTTTTCCCTGCAATCCGATGTCGGGCTTCATAACTCTCCTCCTTACGACGGTTTGACTTCCAGATCCGGAATGATTTCTTTTTCCCTGCGCGCGGCCGCCACCCATTCTCGCACCGCGGGAAGGGAAAGCACGCTCTCGGCATAAGCCCGCGACACGGGATCGAGTTTCACGCCGTAAGTCCTGAAGCGCAGGCAAATGGGCGCGTACATGGCGTCCGCCGCGGTAAAGGCCCCGAACAGAAACGGGCCTTTTTTGCCGTAACGATTGCGGCATTCTTTCCAGATCGAGGTCACGCGGTTAACGTCCGCCTGGACCGGCGCGGGAAGCTTCTTCAAAGGGATAGATGCGCGGCAATTCATGGGCATGTGCCGGCGCAGGTTCACGAAGCCCGCGTGCATCTCGTTGGCGACGGCGCGCGCTTCCGCGCGGGACGCCGGGTCCGCCGGCCAAAGCCGGGCCTGCGGGAATTTTTCCGCGGCATACTCGCAGATAGCCAGCGATTCCCAGACCTTGACCTTGCCGTCGAAAAGGATGGGCACACGGCCCGCCTTGGAATAGCTGTCGATCTTTTTTCCCGAACCTTTTTGATGGATCGGGATCCTGACCTCGCGGAATGGGGCTTTGGCCTGCTTCAACGCCAGCCAGGGGCGCAGCGACCACGACGAATAATTTTTGTTTCCGATCACAAGCGTCAGGTTGTTTTTCATGCCAAACCCTTTCTCAGGGAGTCAAGTATAGGCCCGGACAACGGGAGGGTCAAGAATTCCGGCGGGGGTCAGGCGCCGGCTTTGATGTTCTTCAGGCGTTCCAAAAAACGGTAAACTTCCGACGGCGATTTGAGGCGGAAGCGCGCCGCAGTCGGCTTTCCGGAGGTTTTCGAGACCCGCACCGCGAGCCCATTGCCGCGGATGGTCCTGAACGCGGCCTCATCCGTCGCGTCATCGCCGATGTAGATTGGGGCCACGCCGCTTCCGGCCTTGAAACGCTTCAGCAGCCATTTGACGATGCAGGCTTTATCCCATGAAACCGCGGGCCGGATCTCCCAGACTTTCTTGCCTTCGGTCAGCACGATCCGGTGCCGGCGGCGCCACTGACGGAAAATTTCCGAGAACCGCTTTTTAATTTTGGCGACCTCCGCGGCCCGGACCTTGCGGAAATGCACGCTGAGCGTCAGCTTTTTATCTTCGATCCAGAGGCCGGGAACGTTCCCGAGTTTTTTTTGCAGATCCCGGGCCAGGTCTTTCATGACCGGGCGCAGCGCGTCGGCGCCGGAATTCACATAGCGGACTTTCGGGCCTTCCAGCTCGAGGCCGTGATTGCCCGCGACCATAAGCCGGGGAATCCCGATTCTTTTTTTCACGTCGCCGAGCTCGCGGCCGCTGACCACGGCCACTTCGATGAACGGCTCGAGCGAAGTCTCGCGGATCAGCCTGCGCTGCTCGCGGGAGATGCGGGCTTTTTTCGGATTCTTGACGATCGGCGTGAGCGTGCCGTCATAATCCAGGAAAAGGACGATCTTCTTGCCCCGGATGCGCGGCTTGATCTCCGCCCATTTTTCCAGCAAGTCCTGCATCACGCCTCCTGGAATTCGAATTTCAAGAGCTGGGACAGGACCTTTCCCGCCCAGCGGAAAATGTTGGAGTACGACACGGTCTCGCGCATCTTGCGCATCCTTTTTTCCTGCTCTTCGGCGCTCATCTGAAGCGCCTGGCAAAGCGTGTCCGCGAGGGACTCGGGATCGAAGGGATTCATGAGCAGCGCCTCGGTCAACTCGCGCGCCGCGCCGGTGAACTGCGAAAGCGCGAGCACGCCTTTCATGTCGGAGCGGCAGGCCACGAATTCTTTCGCGACCAGGTTCATGCCATCGTGCAGCGAGCCGACCAGGCAGACGTCCGCCATGCGGTAAAGCGCGAGGATATCCGAATACGGCATGTAGGCGCGCGTGAAGATGACCGGGGTCCAGGCGTCCTGGCCGTGCTTCCAGTTGATGCCTTCGACGAGCGCGTTGATCTCGTCGTTCAACTGCTTATAGCGCGGGATGTGAAGGCGGCTGATCTGCCCGAGCTGGAAAAAGACGACCTTCTGTTTGAACTCGGGATATTTTTCCAGGAAGCGGTCGTAGGCCCGCAGCTTTTCGGGAATGCCTTTGGTGTAATCGATGCGGTCCACGCCCACGATGAGTTTCATGCCCTGGAGGGCATGTTCGTCGCGGATTTCTTCCGCGCGCTTCAGGAAAGGCGCGGACTCGGCGCGGCTGGAGATCGTGTCGAAATCAACCGAGATCGGAAACGGCCGCACCAGCGTCTCGTGGTTCTGGTAGATGACCGAATTTTTTTCCCGGTCGATGCGGCTTTCCAGTTCGCGGTCCACCGTCGCCATGAAGTTGTCGCTGTGGTATTTGACCTGGAAGCCCACCAGGTCGCAGGCGAGAAACCCTTCCAGGATTTCTTTTTTCTGCGGGCAGATGCTGAAGACTTCCGCGTTCGGCCACGGGATGTGCCAGAAAAGAGAGATGACCAGGTTCGGCTTTCCGGCTTCGCGCAGGTATTTGGCGGCCAGCGCCAGATGAAAATCCTGCAGCCAGACAAAGGCCTTCTGGTCCCCCACTTCTTCGAGGATGCGGTCGGCGAAAAGGCGGTTGACCTTCTGGTACGCGCGCCAGTCCTGTTCGAGAAAAATCGGGCGGTTGTAAGCGATGTGGCAAAGCGGCCACAGGCCCTGGTTTGAGTAACCGTAATAGTACTGGTCGCGCTCTTCTTTCGACAGGAAGATGCGCTGTAAAAAATAGGACGGATCTTCGGGCGGCATCTTGACCTTGCCGTCCGGCCCCACGGTGCGCAGGTCCTGCTCGCTCGTGCCCACGGCCACCCAGGTGCCGTTGACCGCCTGCATAACCGGGTCGAGAGCGGTGACAAGGCCTCCGGGCTCACGCTGGCACACGATCTTGCCGGCCTTGAGCGTATGATGATACGGCTGGCGGTTGGAGGCGATGACCAGCCGGTAGTCCGACATCCGTTCCTTGAACGTATTCTGAAGCGTTTCCTTAGTCCACATGTTGTCCTTTCGGCGAGGGAAAAAGAGAGGAGGCCGGAGAATTCCGGATGGGAATAGAGCTCTTAATCCCTACGAGGTTAGCTGTCGGGCTCGGTTAAGAGTAACCGCTCCGCCTTTCGGCGGTTCGCCCCTGAACTTGGGTCCCCCGTTTTCCCGGCAAGCCGGAAAATTCGGTTTTTTGATTCTAGCTTAAGAGAAGCCGTTTTTCTTCGGGGTTTCCCTTAAAAATCGGACGCATCGTCGGGGATTCCCTTACCCGCGAGGATGGATTCGACGCCTTGCGGGACGTAACGGAAGCGGGCCTGAATGTGCTGGTAATCATTGTCGCGGGAAAGGCTGGAGAGCTGGGTCAGGATGGTTTGATAATTAGGATCGCCTTCGACTTTCTGCTTCAGCTTGTCGAGCGCCTTCTGCCGTTTTCGGAAGACCTTGCTCCCGGCGGCGATCGCGGCTTCGTCCTCGCCGGTCCACGGGAAATTCACGAAGGCGTTGAAACCCTGGTTGCGCACGATTCTTTCCGGCGCATGCGTCATCAGATAATAAAACCGTTCGCTTTTCTGGTCGGCCACGGCAAGCTGGTATTCCAGGCTGTCCTGGATCAGGTCCTTCAGGTCATGCAGATGCAGGCGCACGAGATGATGGAACGCCACCTGGATTTTTTTCTGAGACTTGATGTAGTACTCCCAGGCCGGGTCCTGCGGAGCGGGCGCTTCCGCGGCGGCCGCGCGCGCGGCAAGAGAAAGAAAAACACCGAGCATCAAAAAAGAAATCTTCCGGGTCATGGGTTTACCGGCTGCTTGTCATAGACGATTTGCAGCGACGGGTATTCCTTTCCGTCCGGGCCTTTGAGGAACAACTCGTACGTGTAGCGGTCTGAGTCCACGCTGTGCCACTCGGCGCGGAAATCCGCTTTCTTCCCCTCGGGCAGGTTGATCGTCCCGGTTTCGTAGATCGTGCGCCGGGTCGCGTCATAGGTGCCGGTGGAAATCTTCATGCCCGTGCCGCGGTTGTCCATGCGCGTGGAAACGTACGCGGCCGCGGCGGAATCGTAGCCCGTGATGCCGATGCTTTCCAGCTTGTCTTCGTTTCCCTGGATCGGCGCGCCGCGCGACTCCTGATAAAGGAAGCGGCCGCCCAGGACCCAGTAATTCGTGTTCTTGCCTTTGGATTGATACGGCTCGGTGACGGACGCATCCGGCCAGAAAAGGACCGTGTTGTTCCAGTTGCCTTCGAAAGCCGCGAGGATCTTGTGCTGCGGGCCGGGCATGCGCGACTCCTCGGTCTGGGCCGGCGCCGGATCCTGCGCCCGGCCGCTGCCGGCCAGCATTATCGCAAGCACCGCCGCGAACGCCAAAATTTTTGTCCCGCGTTTCATGTCGGTTCCTTTCTTAGCTCAAAACGTCCAGCACGCCGCGCAGCTTTTCCGGCAGCGGCGACTCGATGCGCACGCTTCCGGTGCCGGGAAGCTTGAGTTCGAGGCCTTTCGCGTGGAGGAAAAGGCGCCGCAGTCCGACCTGGCTGCGGAGTTTTTTGTTTAGCTCGAAATGGCCGTAAATTTCGTCTCCCGCGACAGGCCAGCGGCGGGCCGCGGCCTGGACGCGGACCTGGTGCGTCTTTCCCGTGATCAGCTCGATCTCCAGAAGCGAAAGCGCGTGCCGCGGAAAAAAACGCATCACGCGGTATTTGAGCTTCGCGTTCGGCGGGCCTCCGAGAACGCGCGAACGCACGCGGCCTTTTTGTTTCGCGACGCCGATCTTGTCGTTCCAGCGCCCCTGGCCCGGCAGGACTTTGCCCGCGACAAGTGCGTCGTAAATTTTCCGGACCTCGCCCGTTTCGAAAAGCTCGCGGCAGGCGCGCGCCGCGGATTTCTCGCGGGCGGCCAGAAGCACGCCGGACGTATCCTGGTCCAGGCGGTGGATCAGCCAGATCTTCCCGCGCGACGTTTCGAAAGAGCGCTCTTCGAAATCATACGCGCCCTCGAACGCGGAACGCGCTTTGGCGGTGCCCGGATTCGGATGCGAAAGCACGCCTTCGGGCTTGTCGACGGCCAGGAGTCCGTGAGCGTCGTAAAGCACGGGGCAGGAGGTCACCGAAGCGGATGGAGCAAGCGTCATGTCGGCAGTCTAATGAGCCATGGGGCTAAGTCAAACTTTTATTTTGCCGGAAAATTCACGCTGCGGCGCCCGGAGGCACGAGGCGGAACCAGTAAAATCCATGCGGGGCAAAGGTCAGAAAATAAGGCAATTCACCGATGGGCGGAAAGCTCACGTTGCCCATCAGCTCCACGGGAACGTGGTCTTTGTAGCGCGCCAGATTCAATTCGACCGGCTGCACGAACCTCGAGAGGTTGTTCACGATGAGAAGGATCTCGTCGCCGTAAGCGCGGACGTAGGCCAGGATCTTCGTGTTCTTCGAGTCCAGGAATTCCATGCCGCCGCGGCTAAACGCCTTGTGCTTTTTGCGGACGTTGATGAGCCTTTTCATCCAGCTCAGGTACGACGTCGAAGTCCTTTTCTGCGCCTCCATGTTCACGGCCTGGTAACCGTATACCGGGTCCACGATGAGCGGCGCGTACAGCCGCGCCGCGTCGGCCGACGAAAACCCTCCGTTGCGTTCCCCGGACCACTGCATGGGCGTGCGCACGCCGTTGCGGTCGCCGAGGTAGATGTTGTCGCCCATGCCGATCTCGTCCCCGTAATAAACGACAGGCGTTCCCGGAAAGCTGAAGAGGATGCTGTTGAGGAGTTCCAGCTGCCTGCGCCCGTTGTTCATGAGCGGCGCCAGGCGCCGGCGGATGCCCAGATTGAGTTTCGCCTTGGGATCGGTCGCATATTCCTTGTACATGTAGTCGCGCTCTTCGTGCGTGACCATTTCCAGCGTGAGCTCGTCGTGATTGCGGAGGAAGATCGCCCACTGGCAGTTTTCGGGAATCTCCGGTGTCTGTTTGATGATGTCCACGACCGGCGTCCGGTCCTCTTTGCGGATGGCCATGAAAAGGCGCGGCATCAGCGGGAAATGAAAGGCCATGTGGCATTCGTCGCCGCCGCCGAAATACGGGCGCACGTCGGCCGGCCACTGGTTGGCCTCGGCCAGCAGGACGCGCCCTGGGAAATCTTTGTCCATCTTCGCGCGAACCGCTTTCAGGTAAGCGTGGGTCTCCTGCAGGTTTTCGCAATTCGTGCCTTCCCTTTCGAAAAGGTAGGGCACGGCGTCCAGGCGGAACCCGTCGACGCCGGTTTTCATCCAGAAGGTCAGCACCTGGAACATGGCCCGCCGCACGGCCGCGTGATCGAAATTAAGATCGGGCTGATGGCTGAAAAAACGGTGCCAGTAATATTTCTTGGCTTTTTCGTCCCAGCTCCAATTGGACGACTCCGTGTCCGTGAAAATAATGCGCGCCTCTTTGAATTTTTTAGGGTCGTCCGTCCAGACGTAATAATCCCTTTCCGCGGCCTTGGCCGACGCGCGCGCCTTCTGGAACCACGCGTGCTGCTCGGAGGTATGGTTCATGACCAGTTCGATGAGGACGCGGATGCCGCGCTTGTGCGCCTCGCGCACGAATTCCCGGAAATCCTTGAAGGATCCGTATTCCGGAAGGATCTTGCGATAGTCGGAGATGTCGTAGCCGTCGTCCATGAGCGGCGACTGGTAGAAAGGAAGGAGCCAGAGGCAGTCGACGCCCAGCCCCTGGAGATAATCGAGCTTCTGAATCAGCCCCTGAAAATCGCCGATGCCGTCCCCGTTCGAATCAAAAAACGAACGGACGTGAAGCTCGTAGATGATCGCGTCTTTGTACCACAAAGGGTCGTTTTCCATGATCCTGTCCGCACTGCCTGGAAAAGTTTGTTTCTATAGTAACACGGCCAGTCAAGCCGGTCTCGCAGCGAACGTCGGGAAAAGGCTCTATTTTCCGGCGGGGATTGCCTTCAAAGGCGGGCAAGCGGGGCGGAAACCGACAGGATCATTCCCGCAAATCGATCAGTTTTTTGCGGACAAGATAAAGGAGGACTTCGGCAACGATATCCGGCTCATTGAGCACGAAGTCGTTCAGCCTCACGAAACGCCCCAGAACGCCTCTCAGGGATTCCATGTCATGCTTTTCCCCAGGCATACCCAGGGCTTCGAGGTCTTTGCGCAATTTATCGTTGGGGTAGGACTTTTCGGTAGGTGTCATGGCGCCGATGCCTGATGGCCCCTGTCGCGCCCCGGCTTTAGCATGGAGACGTTAGCTTAAAGGGGCATTAAAGACCAAATATAAAAATGTTATGTTGGGGATTCGCAATTATGCATGGGAGGCCTGGTTTCTGATTAAGGTATAGTGCGCTGATGCTGCCCTTCAACTTTCATCATCTCTATTATTTTTATACGATCGCCAACGAAGGCTCGATCTCAAGGGCTTCGAAATACCTTCGCGTGTCCCAGCCCGCGCTCAGCTCGCAGCTCAAGAAATTCGAAAGCAACATGGAGCTGGACCTCTTCCACCGCGAAGGAAAATCGCTCGTTCTTTCGGACCAGGGCCGCATGGTCATGGCGTACGCGAAAACGATTTTCGATGCCGGGCAGGAGCTGTATGATTGCCTCAGGAACGTGTCGAAGAACGGGAGAATTCATGTACGGATCGGCGTCGCCACGTTTTCGCCTAAGGCCTGCACCACGTCGCTCGTGAATTTTTTTCTGGATAAGGAGCCGCAGGCCCACATCACGCTGGAAGAAAACAAGCTGGACGTCCTGGCCGAAAAACTGAACGATCACGTGCTCGACATCGTCATTTCCGACGTGCCCTTCGCGGCCCGCGCGGGAAGCTCGATCCAGAACAAAATCGTGGCACACGTGCCGATCTTGTTCTGCGCGCACAAGGAAATCGCGCGCAAAATAAAGAAGCTCCCGGCCGGCTTGAATGGCATCCCGCTCATCCTGCCGCCCAGCATGTCGCCCATTCACGGGGCCGTGCAGGAATACCTGGTCATGCACAACTTGAAGCCCCACCTGAGGGCGGAGATCGAAGATCCGGAAGTCATCGGCAGGATGCTCGCCGCCAGAAAAGGGGTTTCGGCGTTGAACTGCTACACTCTCTTCCAGTCGCCCTGGAAGGAAGAACTCGTGCCGATCGGCCCGCCGCTCGAGATCGAAGACACGATTTTCCTGATTACGAAAAAAAGAAAAGCGTCCCACCCCCTCCTGCAGCATACCCTCGAAAACTTCACGCTTAAGCTGCCGTCACGCTGCCGTTTTTAGAGACTCGCCTTCCCGCCTGCCGCGAAAAAGCCGCCCAGCCTCCCGCAAGGAAACATTTGACGAAAAAAGGCAGTTCCCTATACTAGTCCCCACCTGGAAAGCACCTGAACCCTAACAACGGAGGCCCCCGTGAAAACACCGTCCTTATGGAGCGCAGGGCTGCTTTCAATCCTCGCGCTTGCCTTGTTCTCTTCACCCCCAGCTCTTTTAGCCGACGATGCGTCCGCACCCATGCCGCTCGAAAACTCGACGGACTTTGCGCGCATCGCCAACAACTCCTTCCCCGGCATTGCCCAGCCCATGCGGTCGACGACGTCCGCCGAGGCCTCGAACGGCACGCCGTCCGGGCAGGCTCTCGAAAACGAGCCTGTCGGCGACGAGATGACATGGAAGCAATATAAGGAAGAGTACGACAAGCTCATGCAGATGGACCCTTCCCAGATCGGATTCTGGGAATGGCGCAACAGGCTGGAGGAGCTGCGCTGGAAATTCGTCCGCTCCGAGCAGCGGCGCGGCCACGGCTACGACCAGAAGAAAACTACCCTTCAGGATTACCGCCCCATCGACGTCCGGGCGATCCAGATCGAAGAAGGCCGCATCCCGGGCCGGGAGGATTCGAATCCATGAAAACACTCCGCACCCGTTCTTTTTCGGTCACGCTTTTACGGCTTTTCCTCGCGGTTATTTTTTGCGCCGGCCTCGTGCTTCCCGCGCATTTCGCCGCGGCGCAGGAAACGAAGGCAGGAACGATCCTCGACCGCATCGATGATTTCATGAACGAAGGCCCCATCGCGCGCATCAAGTCGCAGCTGCAGAGAAATTACGGGCTCATGATCAACCCGTATTTCAAAACCGGCTTCGAGTACACGAGCAATGTGTTCAAGATCCCGCGCGGGCCGCGCACGCAGGACGAGCTGTGGACCTTCTCCCCCGGCTTCAATGCGACGCATACCAGCAAGTACGGGGAAATCGGGCTCAATTACGAAGCCCAGCTCCGCTACTTCACGCGCCAGGAAAAGCAGAACCAGCAGGACCAGTCTTTCGGCGTCTACGCCAACCTGTTTCCGGCGGACGGGTTCAACCTCAAACTGTCGGAAGAACTGGTGCAGCAGGGTAGCACGGCCGGCGCTCCCGGGGTGGAACCGCTGGATTCTTCGGACAACACGGTGCGCGCGAGCCTGATCTACGACGTGGATGAAAATCTCACGGGCGAGCTCGGGTATAAAAACTTTTCGCGCCACTACGCCGGGGACACCTTCGAGTCCTTCAGCTACTACGAAAACGAATATTTCGTGGAAGGACAGTACAAGGTCGCGGAAAACCACACGGTGATCGCGGGCTATCATCTCGGCACGATCGATTACATCGAGACGTCCAGCCGCAACGCGATTTACCACCAGTTCCCGGTCGGCATGCGCGGCATGCTTCCTTACGGCGTCGAGTACGACGCCACGGTCGCGGCCTACGTCCGCAACCAGGAAGCCTCCGCCCGCAACGATTTCTTCTGGTTCACCGGCTCGATCGACCTGAAGAAAAAAATCACGGAGAAGACGTCCGTCGGCGCGGGCTTCATCCGCCGGCCCGTCGAGTCGACCTACGACAACGCGGAAGTTTCCGACGACAAGACGTTTTACGCCAACCTCACGCACCGGTTTACGCCGCGCGTGCGCGGGCGCTTCGACATCTCGCACACCAACCGCGATTTCGAGAACAGCGCCACGATCGGAGGCGTGACCGTGAAACGCGACGACGATCTTTTCGCGCTCGGCGTGGGCCTGGATTACGCGCTGCGCAAATGGATGATCGTGAACGTCGATTACCGTGTCGAACGCCGCGATTCCAACCTGTCGACATTCGACTACACGGAAAACCGGCTCCTGGTCGGCGCGACGGTTCCGCTCTAGTCATGAAAAAAACCGCGGCGCTCTCTGTGCTTTTGCTCGCCGCGTTTCTTGCCGCATCTCCGTCTCTTTGGGCCATGGGCAAACGGCCCAAAGAGGCGGCGGACGCGCCCCGCGAAACAAAGTCCTTCCGCGAAATGACCGCCAAGGAACCGCCTCCCGACGCGCGCGACGCGCAGGTGACGGCAGGATTGATCCCCGAAGAAAAAAAGGAAAGCTGATCCGGAAGGTTGTTAAGTGCTCTTAGGCTGGGGCGCCGGAAGGTCCAGGATGCTCACGAAGGCGGCGCTCTTGTCTTTACCATCCTGGTAATTAATCCTCACCTCATCGCCCGCCACGACTTCATTTGCCGGACGCACGATCACGAGCTGAGTTTGGGGAGAGAGAGAAAACGTCTGATCCGCGGCCTGGCCGGAATCCTTGTCGTAAACCGTGACCACCATCTTCCCGTCCGCGATGGATTTGACCATCCCATAGGCTTCTTTCAGAGGGGCTTCTTCGGCAAAAGCTGCGGTTGAAAAAACACTCAGAGCGGCGAGGATCACAATGGCATGGCGCATGGGGTTTCCCTCCGGTTAGGGCGAATCAGAATAGCTCAGGGCCCCGGACTTTGTCACGCAAAAACTTCCCCTTCGGCCCTGGGCCCCATGCTACAATTCCGCCATTATGGCCGCCCCGCTACGCCGGTTTGTTCATGCCTCTCTCGCCGTCGTTTTCATCGTTTCCTCATATTCCTCTTACGCGCACGCTAATCCCGAAGAAATCGAACAGCATCAAGACGCCGAAAACGACGACGATAACAGCATTTCCCATCACACCAACCGCGGCGGCGGCCAAGGCCTTTCCGGAATTTCCTGGACCGACGACATCCAGTGGAAAGAGGGCCAAGAAAAGACCGACGGCTCGTCCACGGAAAACGACGAGCAGCGCAGAAGGCGCGAAGAACGCGAGCGCAGGAAACGCGAGAAGGAAGAAAAGAAACAGCACGAACGCGAAGAGCGCGAGAGAAGGCAGCGCGAACGCGATGAACGCCGCCGCCAGGAACGGGAAGACCGCGAGCGCCGCGAGCAGGAACGCCGCGACAGGAACCGCCGCGGGCCCGCGCCGGCGCCCGCTCCCCGCCCGCCGATCCGGACTTCCAGCGACAGCGATACCGCGATGGCCCGCTGGCTGAGGTCCATGGGCTACGGTCCCGCGGACTGGATGAAACTTTCCCCGGCCCTGCGCAACGAATTGAACCGCATGGCCATGCAGGACATGATGAAGGCGCGCAGCGGCATGCCCTCCACCCTGCCGCCCAGCCCGGAGATGCGCGCGGCGCTCCAAAAATTGATGGAAGGCGCGCGCGCGGGCGGCGCGGCTTTCGGCAATGCCCGTTCGTGGATGAACAGCGAGGACATGCAGGGCGGAAATTCCATCCAGGGTCTGAGAAATCTCCTGCAGGGCGGGGCCTCCGGCGGCGGCGGCAGCTTCGTCACCGAAGACGGACGCACGGTCACGCCCCAGCCGCCGACTGAGTTCGGCCCCTGGCCCGGCGAAACCGAAGAGGAATGGGTCGAGCGCCTGGCGCAAAACCTCTGGCAGTCCACCTACGACAAAGCGCTCTGGGACATCCAGCAGCAGCGCATCGCGCGCGAGGCCATGGGCTACCGCGAATCCTCGATCAACGAATACCAGCGCAGGCTCGCGGCCCAGCAATCGGGTTATGACCCGCAGGTGGAAGCCGACAAAGCCTACGCGCAGTGGCTGGCCGACCTCGCGGCCAAAAACGCGCAGGACCCGCAGTACCGCGAGTACCTGAAAAACGCGAGCGAAGAAGATCTGGCCAAGCAAAATCTGAACCGCGACGGCACCATGCGCGTGCACATGGGGGTCGCCCACCGCGGCGAAGGCATGGGGCCTCAGCTGGATTTCTCGAAGCGCGATGCCGCGGACGCGGCCGAGCGCCGGGCACAGACAGCTTCGCTTCAAAGGCAGCGGGCCGAAACAGCGGCGCAGCTTGCGCGATGGGACGCCGAACGCGCGCAGCGCTCCGAGCAGCGGGCCGCGGACAACGAGGCCCGGCGCCAGCAGCGCATCGCCGACGCCTCGGCGCAGCGCGCGGGACAGCCGGCCGCGGCGCGCGAACCGGCCACGGCCACCTGGGTCGACGGCCAGGGCAACACCGTGCACTGGACCAGTAATAACGGAAGAAGCACGGTGACCACGATCGACGGCCAGGGCCATGCGG